>WGCT01000379.1 GCA_015493625.1 Draconibacterium sp.
ATGTGTATAAGAGACAGTAACTGCACAGGATAAAATTTTAAAAGTGTGGCCAAACGGAGCACCCAACGAAAACGGAATAACAAAACCCGAAGAAACTTTTAACGGAACTCATGTGCGAAATGTTTCGGAAGCTATAATAACCGTCTATCTCCCTCCGAAGGAGAATAATACCGGAGTGGCAATTGTAATTTGTCCCGGTGGTGGATATAGTTTCGAAGCGATGGATTACGAAGGATACGATATTGCAAAATGGCTGAATACCTTGGGAATTGCCGGAATTGTTTTAAAATATAGGTTGCCCAATGGTCACCCCGAAGTTCCGTTAAGCGATGGTAAACAGGCAATTCGAATTGTTAGAGAAAATGCAAAGGCGTGGAACATTAATCCTGAGAAAGTTGGGATTGCCGGTTTCTCGGCAGGGGGGCATTTGGCCTCGGCAGTTGGCACTCATTTCGATTATGGCAATAAAAACAGTTCGAATACAACCATGCAATTTAGTAGTCGCCCCAATTTTATGCTGTTGCTTTACCCTGTTATTTCGTTGAAAGAGGAATTTGGACACATGGGAACGAGAATAAATTTAATTGGTAAAACAAACGATTGGGAATTGGTTGAAAAATATTCAAATGAATTGCAGGTAACACCGGAAACCCCGCCGGCTTTTATAACTGTTGCTAACGACGACCAGATTGTTGCACCTCGAAATTCTGTTGAGTTTTACCTACAGTTAAAAAAGAACCATGTTCCTGCCGAATTACATGTGTTTGCCGAAGGACTTCATGGTTTTTTCCTTAAAAAAGACAATCTGCCTGTGCGTCAGTGGCCAAACCTTTTTTACGACTGGCTAAAAGCAATGAAAATAGTTGAGAAGTAATGACTACAAATCCTGTTGAAGTTTTAAAATATTGTCCGAAATGTGGCTCTGAGAACTTTAAAAAAGAGGGCAGTCGCTCGTTAAAATGCACCTGCTGTGGGTTTCACTTTTTTATTAATTCTGCCGCAGCAGTGGCTGCACTCGTTGTAAATAACGAAGGAAAACTAATGTTGGTAACGCGCGGTGTAGAACCAAATTATGGAAAGTTAGATTTACCGGGCGGTTTTATCGACCCCGGCGAAACAGCCGAGAGTGCTGTAAAACGCGAACTCGCCGAAGAGCTTGGATTGAAGGTAAAATCGTTAAAATACATTGGCTCGGCACCCAACGAATACGTTTTTTCCGAATTTACTGTTTATACGCTCGACATGGCTTTTTTGGTGGTTCCCGAGACAACAGAAGGATTAAAGGCCATGGATGATATTAAAGACTTTCAGTTTTATGCCGAAGAGGAGTTGGATTTCCGCGATATTCCCGCTCCTTCAATTAAAAAATTTGTAACAGATTATTTTAGAGAATGAGTGCAATACAAGATAGATTAACTGCTCTTCGCAGAGAAATGAAACAGCAAAATTTTGATGCCTGGTATATTTCGGGAACCGACCCGCACAGTAGCGAATACTTGCCGGCGAGGTGGCAAACGCGTGCATTTATTTCCGGATTTACCGGTTCGTATGGGTTAGTTGTAGTAACAAATGCCGATGCCGCTTTATGGACCGATTCGCGCTATTTTATTCAGGCCGAGCAACAGTTGAAAGGAACCGGAATTACCATGAATAAATTGCGCGTGTACGGTTCGGTTTCGCCCGAGGGGTGGTTATTGGAAAAACTGCCAGCAGGAAGTAATGTGGGAATCGACGCTGATTCGGTTTCTGTTTCGGTTTTCGAAAACCTTCAAAAGAAATTAGCCGATAAAGATATTAATTTGGTTGCTGCACCCGATTTGCTCGATATAATCTGGAGAGACCGTCCTGCGCAATCGCCCAATAAAGTTTTTGAACTGGACATAAAATTTGCCGGTTTATCGCGAAAAGAGAAACAGGAACAAGTAGTTGCCGCTCTTAAGGAAATAGGTGCCGATTACCATGTGGTTTCGATGCTCGACGAACTAGCGTGGCTCTTAAATTTGCGCGGCTCCGATATTGAGTATAATCCGGTTTTTACCGGTTTCGGGTTAATAGGAAAAGACGAAAATTATCTGTTTACCGATAGCCAAAAGTTGCCTTCCGGGCTGATGCAAAAACTACAAACCCAAGGTGTGGTTGTAAAACCATATTCAGAGTTTTACTCGTTTTTAAGTGAGGTAAGAAATAAAATATTCTATTTCGATAAATCAACAACAAACTTTTCAACCCACAAAGCAATAAAGCCAAATAATGAAATTGTAAATGGCACTTCGATTATTGCAAAATTAAAGGCAATAAAAAACAGTGTTGAGATTGATGGTTTTAGAAATGCAATGGTTCGCGACGGTGTTGCAATGGTTGAGTTACACGCCTGGTTAAAAGAAAATGTTGCTAAAAACAAGATTTCTGAGTTCGATGTGGGGCAGAAACTTAAATCATTTCGTGCAATGCAGTCACATTTTGTGGGCGAAAGTTTTCCCCCGATTGTAGGGTATAAAGAGCATGGTGCTATTGTTCACTTGTCGGTGGGGAAAGACGACGCTCTGCCAATTGAACCGGAAGGAATTTTGCTCTTCGATTCGGGTGGCCAGTATTTCGATGGAACAACAGATATAACCAGAACTGTTGCTCTTGGTAATGTTACCGACCTCCAAAAGAGAGATTACACATTGGTTTTGAAGGGAATGATTGCGTTGGCAAAAGCAAAATTTCCTGTGGGAACAAAGGGGTGTCATCTCGATATTCTTGCACGGAAACCTCTCTGGGAGGTAGGATTAAATTACGGTCATGGAACAGGGCACGGAGTGGGGCATTTTTTAAATGTTCACGAGGGACCAATGTCTATTCGTCAAGATTATAACGAAACGGCAATTGCTCCCGGCATGGTAACTTCAAACGAACCTGCTTTTTATCGCGAAGGTGAATACGGAATAAGAACGGAAAATTTGATGCTGTGCGTGGAACTTGAAGAGAGTGAATTCGGTAAATTTTTGGGCTTCGAAACGTTAACTCTGTGCCCCATCGATACCACTCTAATTCAACTTAATTTATTAGACGAAAATGAAAAGAAGTGGCTAAACAGCTATCATAAAAAGGTTTCGGAGAAATTAAAGCCATTGTTGCCCAAGAAGTTACATGGATATCTGGCGGAGTTGACAAAAGAGATATAATTCTATTCAACTACTTTTTTTTGAAGGCGTAAAAAGTATTAAAATATTAATAAAATATGCCGCTATAATTGTGCTGTTTCCTAATGTTTCGTTGTAATAGCTGTTTATTATTTTTCCGGTAAGAGCAATTAACCCGCCAAAAACTATTGCTGCAACTACATGCTTTTTATTTGTTTTTATATCTAATAATCCGGCAAGAGTTGGTACTACAAAAGCACCCGAGAAAAAGGCAAGAGCAAACAGCAGCGATTGGATAACAGATGTTACAAATAGTGCAATAACAATGCTTAAAGCTCCCATTATTACTATTATAACTCGTGTTTTTCTCATCGAGTTCGAACCTTTTAGATTTCCCGATACGAGTTCATTTATAATCATCGACGAAGTTAACAGAGTTGTATCGGCCGACGACATTACTGCCGACAAGAGTGCTGCTATAAAAAGTCCGTAAGCCCAGCCGGGAAGCAAATGTTCGGCAAAAGAGATAATTTCGTTTGTATCGGTTTGTTGCGAAACAATGCCAAGATAGGTGAGTGCAAAAGAAACAGGAATTAAAATCAAAGCAACTGCTAAAATGCTTCGTGTTGCTGTTTTTTCATTTTTTGCACAAAAAAGGCGCGAGTAAATATCGGGGCCCACCATAAAAGTTACCGAGTAGGTGAGGAGCAGAACCAGTAAATCGAAAGCAGTAAACGAGGAATTAAAGAGTGCCTGAAAAGAAAAACTTTCGAAACTTTCTGTAGAAATACTTTGCAACGAAAAGAAAATTAATGCAGCCAGCCCTGTAATTATTAATGCCGCTTGCAAAGCATCGGTTTTTAAAATACTCAGCTGCCCACCCAGTAAAGTGTAAATAATAAATACGATGCCCGATACAATTGCGGCAATGTTGTAATCGATAAAACCTAACCCGCTAATAATTTGTGCCGCTGCAATAATTTGTGCTGCAACAATTCCGAGCCAGGCCACGGGAATAATTGCCGACGAAATAGTTTCGGCTTTTTTCCCGTAAAACAAACCAATCATTTCGGGAAGTGTGTAGTTCCCAAAGCGTTTTACTTTTTTCGAAAGAGGAATTAAAAAAGCCAGCCCTGCAGCAGCCGAGAAAAGAAACCACAACGCTGCCCAGCCAATTTCGCGACTCAGTTCAATGGTTCCCAATATTGCCGAACCGCCCAAAATTGTTGCCAGTAAACTGCCCGAAACAGGAATCAATCCGGCTTTTTTCCCCGCAACATAATAATCACCCGGCGACTTAATTTTAAAAGCCGAATAGACGCCTATTGCCAAAACTGCCGTAAAATAGATTGCTATTGTAATTTCTATCTCCATATTTTACGGTGGCAAATATCGGAAAATAAAACACTATGGACTAAAAGTACCATAGTTTTATACGATGAATGAAATTCATTTAAGAAAAACTGATTTCAGATTATATCCGCCATAGTAATTAAAATTGTTGTTACTATCGAAGAGATTCCATCTTTTTTCAAAATCTCAAATCGTTAATCATCATTCGACATTCACTTTTTATATTTTTAGAAGCTAAAGCAAGATGCACTAAAGTGCACAGTTTTAACTCTCATTGTGACCAATAAAGGCGATAATGTATACCTTTCTATTTACAAGCAACGATATAGCTGAAATTGTTTGTTTTAGCCAAATAATAAAATGTTAATACCTGAATTCTTCGTTTAAAAGACTTTGGGTTTTCTCTTCTGATATGGATTAATTAATTGTTTTTGCAGTTAACAGGAAGTGTTTTGTATTATTTCAACTTCAAATAAAATTGTATCTTTAACAAAATAAAAAAATAAAATAGATGAAACGAAGAGCTTTTATTAGAAATACAGGTTTTATTGCTGCAGGAATAGGTCTTTCAGGAACAATTTCAGCGTCAAATCTTCCGGCAATAAGTAAAAATAAGTTGCCCCGTTGGAGGGGGTTTAATCTGTTAGATTATTTTGTAGCCACATCGAATGACAAATCTTTTGCCTCGACTGAAGACGATTTTAAGTGGATGGCAGAGTGGGGGTTCGATTTTGTGAGATTGCCGATGGCTTACCCGCGTTATATAAAATTCGACCCGGCAAAAAACATTACGCCCCACGACGTGTACAATATTAATGAAGAGGAGGTCGACAGGGTGCAGTCGTTGGTTGAAAAGGCCAATAAACATGGAATTCATGTGAGCTTAAATTTGCACCGTGCTCCCGGGTTTTGTGTAAATGCCGGTTTTAACGAACCCTATAATTTATGGAAAGACGAAGAGGCACAAAAAGCATTCTATTTTCATTGGGGAATGTGGGCAAAACGGTTTGCATCGCTTTCGCAAAAACAAATTAGTTTCGATTTGGTTAATGAACCCTGTACGCGCGAAGATATGAATGACCAGTTTTCGAAACGCGGGCCAATTCCGGGAAAACTTTACCGGAAAGTGATACTGAATGCTACCAATGAAATTCGAAAATATAATCCAAATCATTTGGTTATTGCCGATGGAAACAATGTTGGCGGCGATGTAATTCCCGAAGCTTTCGATTTAAATGTTGGGCAGAGTTGTCGCGGATATTTTCCACATCAAATATCGCATTACCGCGCTCCGTGGGTTTATAAAAACCCTGACGATGCTCCCAACCCGGTATGGCCGGGTACAATCGACGGTAAATATTACAGCAAAAAAAGCCTTGTGAATTATTATGCTCAATGGATTGATGCTGTGAACAACGGAATTGGCGTGCATTGTGGCGAATGTGGAAGTTGGAAAGCTACTCCACACGATGTGTTTTTAGCGTGGTTCGAAGATGTGGTAAGTGTTTTAACCGAACATGGAATTGGTTATGCTCTTTGGAATTTCAGGGGCGATTTTGGAATCCTCGATTCGGGACGTGCCGACGTGAATTATGAAGATTGGCATGGCCATAAACTCGACCGGAAACTGTTAACTATGTTGCAAAAATATTAAACCGGATGATTCTAAAACGGACTTTTATTTCAATTGTTGCGTTAACTCTTTTTCTCCTTTCCATTCATCCTGTACTTGCACAATGGAACGATGTAAATTACGATGAAAGTAAAATAGCCCACTTCAAACTACCCGACCCATTAATCACTTTTAACGGGCGAAAAATAAGAAATACGAAAAAATGGGAAAATAAACGCCGTCCCGAGTTGTTGCAGTTTTTTACTGAAAACGTTTATGGTAAAGTTCCCGGTAATTTAAAAGTTGCATCGGTTAATGTTATTGAAAAAAACGATAATGCATGTAACGGAAAAGCAATTCGGAAGCAGATTGAACTTACTTTTAAAAACAACGGGAAGGAGTTGAGTTTTACAATCTTGCTTTATCTTCCAAAAAACAATGTAAAATCGCCACTTTTTATTGGCTATAATTTTTATGGAAACCACACCATAACAACCGATGTTAATGTTATTATTTCCGAAGCCTGGACACATAATAATACATCGTTTGGAATTATTAACCATCAGTTAACCGAGCAATCACGAGGAGTGCGAACAAATCGTTGGCCGGTTGAGAAAATTATTGATGCCGGTTTTGGTTTGGCAACCATTTTTTATGGCGAAGTTGACCCCGACCGGAATGATTTTTCCGACGGCATTCATCCGCTTTTGTATCGCGAAAACCAGACTCATC
This sequence comes from Draconibacterium sp., assembly GCA_015493625.1. Lineage (GTDB taxonomy): Bacteria > Bacteroidota > Bacteroidia > Bacteroidales > Prolixibacteraceae > Draconibacterium. The sequence goes on from WGCT01000379.1 coordinate 6,826, forward strand.
CTGCCGACGACGAGTGGGGGAGTATTTCGGCATGGGCATGGGGATTGCAGCGGGCTATGGATTATTTTGAAACAGATAAAAATATCGATGCCACTAAAGTTGTTGTTTTTGGCCACTCGCGATTGGGGAAAACTGCGCTTTGGGCAGGAGCACGCGACCAGCGTTTTGCCGCAGTAATCTCAAACGAATCGGGGTGTGGTGGTGCAGCACTCTCGAAACGAAGAATTGGTGAGACGGTATGGCGA
>WGCT01000380.1 GCA_015493625.1 Draconibacterium sp.
ACAGTTTCGCGAATTGGAAGCATTTGCAAAGTTTGGCTCCGACCACGATGCATCGACAATCCGCACACTCGATAAAGGGCGCAAAAATGTTGAAATCTTAAAACAAGGACAGTATTCGCCTGTAAAAGTAGAACACCAAATTGCAATTATTTACTGTGGAACAAAAGAGTTGCTTCGCAATGTTCCGATTGAAAAAGTAAAAGAATTTGAAGACGATTTTATTCAGATAATGGAGTTGCAACACCGCCCTGTTTTAGACGAATTAAAATCGGGAAAACTAACTGCCGAAATTGAAGAAATAATTAAAAACGTGGCAACCGAGGTTGCAGGAAAATATAAAAATTAAGTGATTAGTAAGACGGTGAAGAGCTCTTCACCATTTCGTTACACTGTTTTTCAAACTTATTAAAATATGGCCGGGTTAAAAGAGATACGAACACGAATTGCATCGGTAAAAACCACCAGACAGGTTACTAGTGCCATGAAAATGGTTTCGGCAGCAAAGCTAAAAAAAGCACAAGATTCTATTCTTCAAATCAGACCGTATGCCAACAAATTGCACGACATTTTAACTTCGTTAAGTGCCAGTTTAGACAATGTTCAAGAGTCGGTCTATACTAAAAATCGCAAACCAAACAAAGTGCTTGTTGTTCTCATCTCGTCGAACCGTGGATTGTGTGGCGGATTCAATACAAATATCTCGAAAAAGGCCGTCGACCTTGTTAAAACAAAATACAGCCAACAGTTACAATTAGGAAATGTAGATTTTATAAGCATTGGAAAACAGGGGAATAAACAGATGAAACATCGCGGAATGCATGTTGTCGACAATAAAGACGAAATCTTTAATTCGCTCTCTTTCGAAAATGTTTCGGTAATTGCACAAACTATTATGGACAGTTTCTCTTCTGGCAAATACGACCGTATTGAACTGGTTTACAACCAATTTAAAAATGCTGCGGTGCAAATTCAGTCCGCCGAGCAGTTTCTTCCGGTTGAAATAAAAGAGGAAAAAAACAAAACTACTAATTACGATTTTATTTACGAACCATCGAAAGAGGTTATTATTCAGGAATTGATTCCTCGCTCGTTAAAAATTCAGATTTACAAAGCTCTGTTAGACTCGAATGCTGCCGAGCACGGTGCACGAATGACAGCAATGCATCAGGCAACCGACAATGCAACCGAACTGCTAAAAGATCTTACTTTGCAATACAACAAAGCCCGACAAGCTACAATAACGGGAGAGATTTTAGAGATTGTTAGTGGTGCCGAAGCATTAAAAGGTTAGATTTACGACACCTGTCCGACAATTACAACTCGTGTAGCCGACTGAAAACCGAAAACAACAACTTTCTCACGGAATTCATTTATCTGCAATTTTAAAGTTTCATAATCGGGATGAGTTTTAACTGTATCTAACCGTTTCTTCATCTTAGCAACTTTCTCGTTAACTTCAACAGAAGTTAGTTTTTTGTTCTCTTCCTTTTTATGCTCAAAATGAAATTGAATTTTAATCCCGGCCTCATTTACAAGCTGTAAAATTTCATGCTTTTTAAATGCCTGATTGTGATTAATTCCCTGAATACGGTCAATCCTGCTTCCAAAATGATGAACCATTCGATGCACTTGCTGTGCTTCGTTTAAGTTGTCGCTAAAAAGTTCGTTTATAATTATCCACCCACCCGGTTTAACCACGCGTTTCATTTCGTTCAGCGCCAAATCAACATCAGTAAGATGATGAAGGGCCATTGAAATTGAAACAACGTCAAACGAATGATTGGGGAAATCGAGTTGCTCGGCACTCATTCTTTTAAACCTAACATCGTGAAACTTTTGGGCGGCACTAACCAGCGACTCGTTATTTGGGTCGACTCCAATTATTTTTGCCGCAGGAAAAATATCTTTTAAAACAAGCAAAAAGTTGCCACTTCCGGTTCCCACATCCAAAACACATCCAATTTCTTTATGAATAAAAAACGGTTTTAACTGTTTCATAATTTAAATTAAAAGTAACAATGCCGACAGAGCAGTAACCACAAAAACTGCTGTACGGTAAATTTTATCTGAAATCCTTTTTACCAAAACAACTCCTAAAAACGCGCCCAAAGCAATAGCCGGAAAAACAATAATGTTGAGCGTTAAAGTACTCCAGTTTATTGTTTTCCAAATAAAAATATGGAGTGGGAATTTTGAGAAATTAATAATAAGAAAAAACCAGGCTCCGGTGCCAATAAAACTATTTTTTGGTAAACGCATAGCAAGCAGATAAATGGCAAAAACAGGTCCGGCAACATTGCCTATCATTGTTGCAAAGCCACCCAGAATGCCCATTAACGCTGCAAACCACCAAGTATCAGGAAATAGATTATTGGTTTTCCGGTGTTCTTTCCAAAGCATTAACCCAATACTCGAAAAGACCAGTATTGCAATAATATTTTTAAACCACTCGTCATTAACCACTTCGCCTACCCACAGTGCAATTCCAACACCTATAAAAGCCCAAGGCAACAATTTCCAGAGAAATTTCCACTCTGCATGCCGATGATAATAACCCACACCAAACAAATCGGCCATCATTAAAATAGGAAGCAGAACACCCGTCGAAGCTTTTCCCCCGAAGATAAAAGCCAAAACAGGAACAACAACCATTGAAATACCGGGAACCCCGACTTTCGACATTCCGATAAAAAGGGCACATAGAGCAAGCAGCAACCACTGTGCAAAAGAGAAATCCAAATGAATCATTCTAAAAATTTTGAATTGCTAAAATATAGAAAATAACCGGTGATTAATAATC
>WGCT01000381.1 GCA_015493625.1 Draconibacterium sp.
AGAATTTATTGTCTATAATCAAATCAGGATTTGTTATTTTCTCTTTATTTATACTCAACCCATTTCCTTTAATTGTTCTTCGCAGTTCTCCTTTCGACGGGAACACTTCTGTTTTTTCGGCTAGTAAATCAATTATATTAATTCCTGTTTCGAGTTCTGTTTTCGAAATTTTAAACTGCGGAACACCTTCAAAAACAGAAAGGAAAGTGCTCTCGTTTAGTTTGTGCAACTGTTCGGCAGTTCCTTTTCCAAAAAGTATTTGCGATGCAATAACAGCCATTTCATACTCCTCGCGCGAGTGCACCATTCCAGTAACTTCTTCGGCCAGTTTTTTCTGAAGTGCGCGTGCGTGTGGCGCCTCTTTGTGTTGCTCAATTAATGCCGTCACTTCGTCTTGCGAAAGCATTGTAAAAATCTTAATGTATTTTTCGGCATCGGCATCAGAAACATTTAACCAAAACTGATAGAAACTGTATGGTGAAGTACGTTTAGGGTCTAACCAAACATTTCCCGATTCGGTTTTCCCAAATTTCCCTCCGTCGGCTTTTGTAATTAACGGGCAGGTTAGTGCAAAAGCTTCGCCTCCCTCTTTTCTGCGAATGAGCTCTGTTCCGGTAACAATATTTCCCCACTGGTCGGAGCCACCCATTTGTAGCTTACAGTTGTGCGTGCGATAAAGATGTAAAAAATCGGTACCCTGTACCAACTGGTACGAAAATTCGGTAAACGACATTCCGGTCTGACTGTCGCTGCTGATTCGTTTTTTTACCGAATCTTTCGCCATCATATAATTTACAGTAATATGTTTCCCGATATCTCGAATAAATTCGAGGAAACTATACTCTTTCATCCAGTCGTAGTTGTTTACCAAAACAGCGTGGTTCTCTTTTTTCGCATCAAAGTCGAGCAATTTTGCCAGCTGTTTTTGTAACGCATTTTGGTTGTGTCGAAGTGTTTTTTCGTCTAGCAAATTACGCTCTGCCGATTTTCCCGACGGGTCGCCAATCATTCCGGTAGCCCCGCCAACAAGAACAATAGGACGGTGTCCTGCAACCTGAAAGTGCTTTAACATCATTACTCCAACCAAGTGTCCAATGTGTAATGAGTCGGCTGTTGGGTCGATTCCAACATACGCCGATGAAATCTCTTTTTTCAGTTGATCTTCTGTTCCCGGCATAATATCGTGAATCATGCCCCGCCATTTTAATTCTTCAACAAAGTTCATCGATTTTATTTTAAAATTTGCGCAAAGATATAAAATGCTGTTTAATCCTGCGTTCGATATTATTTCAGGCAGAAAAGATTGATTAAAATTTAATCGATACACTCTATTCGAAACAGCGGCAAAAAGATTCTCAAATAAATTTTATATTTTTGATTCAAATCAATATCTATTATGAAAGATTCTACACTCGCTAAACTTTACACCTATTCATTTCATAAAAACTGGAATAGCTTGGCATTTTCCGATTTCGAAGGCGAAGATTTTAACTATTCCGATGTTGCGAAAACAATAAAATCGCTGCATCTGTTTTATCAAATATCGGGGCTTCAAAAAGGCGATAAAATTGCTGTACTTGGCCGGAACTCTGCTCATTGGGGAGTTGTGTTTCTCTCAGCAATTTCGGCACAATTGGTTATTGTTCCTATTCTTCCCGATTTTAACGATAACGACACGAGCCATATTATAAACCACTCGGATGCGAAACTGGTTATTGGCGCAAAACAGCTGTTAAATAAAATTCTTTTGGAAAAAACGCCCAATTTGGAATCGATAATTGTGTTGGAAGATTTTTCGTTGCATTGGGCAAAAGACGAAAATGTTCAATATAAACTTGCCGATTCGTTTCAATATTATAAAGAGAACAAGTTAGAAAAGAGTGGATTTACTTTTGAAGAGTGGGAACCCAAAGAGATGTGTATAATATCTTATACATCAGGAACATCGGGATTTACAAAAGGAGTAATGATTCCGGAGCGGAGTTTGGTTTCGAACATAATTTTTGCACAAGACCACATGCCTTTGCAGGCCGGCAGTAAAATTGTTTCGTTTTTGCCAATGGCGCACGTTTACGGCCTTTTATTCGAGTTTCTGTTTCCACTGAGTTTGGGCTGCCACATTACTTTTTTGAGTAAAATTCCGTCGCCGGCAATTATTACAAAAGTATTTGGCGAGGTAAAACCGCACCTCGTTCTTTCTGTTCCGTTGGTTATCGAAAAAATATATAAAAAGCGACTTCTTCCCACATTAGAAAAACCGACGATAAAAGTGTTGCTTGCTATTCCCGGAATTTCGAATATTCTTCTGAAAAAAATTAGGGCAAAATTGGTCGATACTTTTGGGGGTCGGTTTTTTGAAATTGTTATTGGTGGAGCACCTTTAAGTGCCGATGTGGAAAAGTTTTTTAAACGTATAAATTTTCCGTTTACAATTGGTTACGGAATGACCGAATGTGGCCCGTTAATTAGTTATGCTGCCTGGAATAAAACGTTGCCGGCATCGGCAGGGCAGCTTGTCGACCGTATGGAAGTGAGAATTGAATCGGAAGACCCATACAATATTGTGGGCGAAATTCAGGTAAAAGGCGACAATGTAATGCTTGGATATTTTAAAAACGAGCAGGCAACCAAAGAAGCATTTACCGACGACGGATGGCTAAAAACAGGTGATTTGGGAATTATCGACAAAAACAATTTTATCTTTATTAAAGGGCGATCGAAAAATATGCTTCTCGGCGCGTCGGGGCAAAATATTTATCCCGAGGAGATTGAAGCAAAACTTTCGAACCAGAAACACATAGCCGAGTGTGTGGTTATCGACCGCAACAGAAAGTTAGTAGCTCTGGTTTATCCCGACACAGAAAGTATGCGGGTAGAAAATGTGGACAATACTGAACTTCCCGGAATTATGGAAAGTAATCGTAAAAAAGTAAATGCCGAGTTGCCAAAATACGAACAAATAAGTTCGATTGAAATAGTTAACGAAGAGTTTGAAAAAACGCCTAAAAAGAACATTAAACGCTTTAAATACACTTAGGAATTGTTATTGACTCTCCTCTGATATTACAAAAGCAAGAAATTAAAATCGTCGCATTCCGAAAGTTCAATAGGTTTTTTCCCCTTTTTAAAAATACGACACTCGCGATTTCCAATCAGCTCCAGCTCTTCGTCTTCAAGTTTTAACATTGTCCCTTCGCGAAGTCCGGCAACATAAATTTCAGGATTTATTTCTATAAACTCTTCAATGCGTTGCTCGCGCGTTTCGCCGCCATGCCCTTCCGGATTGGCATCTAAATAGTGTGGATTAATCTGAAACGGAATAAGTCCGATGCACTCAAATCCGTTTGGGTCTATAATGGGCATGTCGTTGGTTGTTCGTAAAGTGGGGCAGGCAACATTCGAGCCGGCACTCCACCCAATGTAAGGTGTTTCGTTAAAAACTTTTTCGCGAATAGGATTCATCAGTTTCCGGTCGTGCAACATTCGAACCAGTTGCCACGTATTTCCTCCACCAACAACAATGGCATCGGCATTTTCAATTGCTTTAACGGGGTTTTTAAATGTGTGAATTCCAACAATGTGATGCCCAATCTCAGCAAAGCGCTCCTCCACTTTTTGGCAATATTCGTCGAAAGAAAATGTTACAGCTGCATAGGGAATAAAAACCGCTGTTCTCGGTTTATTTCCTAAAAATTTTTTAATCTCATTTTTGGGGTAATCCAAATAGGGTTCACCCGGCATTGTCGAGTTGCTTATCAGTAGTAGTTTCATAGTGTTGAAGTTTTAATGCCAAATTAACCTTATAGTGCCGTATTGAATCTATTCTTTTGCACAATCTTATCGTTAAAA
>WGCT01000382.1 GCA_015493625.1 Draconibacterium sp.
AAAAACAATCAGTAAATTATTATCTGGATAAAGAATTACAATAAGCACAAAGAAAAGCGTAAGAATGGTTAATAGTACAGAAACAATGGCAGCTAAGAAACTTGAAGAATAAATTTTCATGTGGTTAAAAATTAGAATCAAGATATTAGAATCAAGACACAAGACAAGAAAATAAGTGTTTTAGCTTAATTATGCTCCTGTGTGTGAAATCTTTTATCATGAATGTTTTATCTTACAATTTGAGGCGAAATTAATAAAAATTACCTACTTGTTGATTAACAGTAATTTCACAGTTATTTAATATGATTTTAATATTACATTTGGGTAGTTATTATTACTTCGCCACTACTAATTAAATACAAAAAATGGAACATTTTTACCTGATTTTAGTTGTTGTACTCTTTGCTTTGGCAATTTCAGATTTAATTGTTGGAGTGAGTAACGATGCAGTAAACTTTCTTAATTCGGCAATTGGTTCGAAAGCAGCCCCCAAATGGGTAATCTTTTTAATGGCTAGTTTGGGCGTACTTATTGGTGCCACTTTTTCGAGCGGAATGATGGAAGTTGCACGGAAAGGAATATTTCATCCCGAAATGTTTTACTTCTCCGAGATTATGATAATTTTTATGGCAGTAATGATTACAGATGTTATCTTGCTCGACATGTTTAACACCTTTGGAATGCCAACCTCTACAACGGTTTCAATTGTATTCGAGTTGTTGGGAGCTGCTGTAGCTGTTTCGGTAGTAAAAATTAAAACTGCCGGCGATTCGGTTGTACTAGAACTTGCAAAGTATATAAATTCCGAAAAAGCTTTGGCAATTATTACCGGAATTCTGGTTTCTGTAATTATTGCTTTTACTGTTGGGGCAATTGTGCAATACATTACACGGTTGGTTTTTACATTCAATTACCAGCGCCCAATGAAATACCTCGGGTCGATTTTTGGCGGTTTGGCAATTACTGCCATTACCTATTTTATTTTAATTAAAGGAATGAAAGGTTCTACCTATTCGGGTGTTGAACTCGAAAGTGGTATTACTATACAAGAGTGGCTAAAAATAAATTCGGGGTTGGTTATGCTATACAGTTTCCTTTTTTGGGTTGCATTTATACAACTGTTAAAATGGATTTTTAATATTAATATTCTGAAAATTGTTGTATTGGCCGGAACATTTGCACTAGCAATGGCATTTGCCGGAAACGACCTTGTAAACTTTATTGGTGTTCCGTTAGCCGGTTTTAATTCGTTTAAAGCATGGGTTTCTGCCGGAGCTGCTTCTCCTGACTCTTTTTCGATGGGAATGCTTGCCGGAAAGGTTGCGACTCCAACATATATGCTGTTAATAGCCGGCTTGGTAATGATTGTTACACTTATTTTTTCGAAAAAAGCAAAAAGTGTTATCGCTACTTCCGTCGACTTGTCGAGGCAAAACGAAGGGGCGGAAAGATTTGGGTCGTCGTTTATTGCCCGGTTTATTGTTCGCCGAAGCACCAACTTCAATAAAAAACTTTCAAAGTATATGCCGGCTGCCGTTACAAATGGTATTCAGTCGAGGTTTGTTCCTGCTGAAATAAGCGAAAGCAAAGGTGATAATGCCCCGGCTTTCGATATGTTACGTGCATCGGTAAATCTGGTTGTTGCCAGTATTCTAATAGCCATGGGAACATCGCTAAAATTACCACTTTCTACCACTTATGTTACGTTTATGGTAGCTATGGGAACGTCGTTATCGGACCGGGCATGGGATAGAGAAAGTGCTGTTTACCGTATTTCGGGAGTGTTTGCTGTTATTGGAGGATGGTTCCTCACGGCACTAATTGCTTTTACTATTTCGGGGATTGTAGCACTAACCATTTCGCTGAGTGGTAAATTTATGATTTTTGTATTTATTCTTATTGCGCTAGTTATGGTAATCAGAACTCATGTTCTGTTGAAAAAACGTACTTTGCTTAGCATTTCGGAAGAGGAAGACAGCATTGAAGAAGAAGATGCCATTGAAGAGATTATCTCGAAAACATCAAAACAATTGGTTAAAGCTATTGTTGCTACAAACCAAATTGTTATGCTAAGTATCGACAGTTTTTTAAAAGAAGACCGAACCGGCTTGCGCTCGGCAGAAGAGGCGAGTAAGTCGTTCTCGAAAAAAGCAAAAAAGAACAAAGATAAAGTGTATTCAATTGTGCATAAGTTAATGGAAAGATCGGTTGAGTCGAGCCATTTTTATGTGCAGATGATGGAGCATAAACGCGAAATGGCACACGCCATTCATTTTATGCTCAACCCAATGATTGCTCATATCGAGAATAATCATAAACCTTTTATTGAGGAACAAATTACAGAGATGACTAACATGCTAACTCAAATCGACAACTACTATAATTATGTGTTACATACTGTTAAAGAGGAGAAATTTGAAGAGTTGGATATTTTGATTGATGAAAGGGATAAGATAATTGAAACATTGCGTAAAATGGAGAAAAACCAAATAAAACGTATTAAAAACAAAATGGTTAGCACACGAAATTCGCAGTTGTTCTTTAAAGTAATCTCGGAGTTAGAATCGCTGCTTTTACAAACGGTTAATTTAATTAAATCGCAACGCGACTTTATTTCTCAAACCCGGCAGGCGAAATAGATTTTAGAGGATCTGGAAAAAATAAATTTAGGAATCATAATAATTAAGAGGGGTTGGCAGCTATTGTTGTCAACCCCTCTTAATTATTATTCAACTCTCTTAATTTCTTGAAAGTTTTTTCAGCGAATCTATTACTCAAAAGTATTTTGGTTTTGAGATAGATTCGCCATCAGAAATGTAAGGATAGAATAATGAAACTTGGATTGTGAAAAATAAAAATGAGTTTGTTTAATGCAAAATTATCTTCTCTTAAATTTAAACAAAACACTTTCAATTACATTATTAACATCCTCCGAAACTTTTGTAAATAAAATAACAGCTCCGAAAACAATTGTAAACAGGGTGCTTCGTGTAAAAATATCGACCACCAACTGCTGTTTGTTTATTAAGCTGCTTGCTCCCCATGCAACCAGAAATGCCACCGGAACAATTACAAATTTCAAAGAGAAGGGCTGCATTTTAAACTTGAAGAGTATAAAAAGATAGCGCATTAAATTGTTCATAAATATTACGGTTGCTATTGCAATTGCAGCCCCTGTTATTCCCCACAACGGAATGAAAATATACATGGCCGCCACAACCAAAACAATTAATATTAATAAAAAATAGAGCGAAACCTTATAATATTCAGAAAACCCGATAACTTGACCATTTGCACCGGCAAGCATAACTACTACATTTGCCAGGCCAATAAAAAAGATAACCCATTTAACGCCTTCGTAATCGGGGCCTAAAATAACCTGAATATTATCGATGTTTATCCAAATGCCACCAAACAAAAACAGGGCAATAATAAACTGGTTGAGCGAACTTCTCGAATAAATATCGTGAATATAGTTTCTGTCGTTTCGTTTCCATGCATCCGAAATAAGTGTGCCGCTAATTCGCAATAGTGGCCGCGAAGGAATAATTACCAGCGAACCAAAGAAAAAAGCCATCGTGTAAATACCTGCACTGCTTAACCCAAGATATTGGTTTACAATTATTTTGTCGAGACTAAAAACAATACTTCCGCTTGCCCCTGTTAAAATACTGTAAATAGAAACACTAATTATCTCTTTCCTCAAATCTTTTGTGATAAAACTTAATCTCGGACGCAGATTTAACTCCCCTTTTTTAAACAGGTAAATAAATATATAAATGCCTTTTGCACTTGTTGCAAAAACAAAAAGAAATATTAACGTTTGGGTATTTATAAGTTGTAATGCATAGGCAACAACAGCAATAAAAATTAGCACCCGCTGAAAAACATCTTGTAAAAAAGTTCCAAGTACAGCATTGTATAGTAGCTTGTTATAAATGTCGAGCACGTTATAAAGCAGTGTGAAAAAAGTCAACGGAATGAGCAGATAAATATAGTCGGCAAACAGTTTCGATTTTTCGATGTTCGACTCAATTAACTTAGGCGAAAAAAGAAAATAAGTAATTAAAAAAAGAAGAAACCCTATTGATATTACCGAAAATGCAAGAAACAAATAACCGTTATGACCGGTCTCTTTATTTCTGAAATAGGGAAACAACCGGTTGGTAACACCATTAATTCCAAGCGAAAAAAATTGGGCAGATAGTATTGCATACGACAATAACAATCCAAAAAGACCAACAATCTCGGGCGTTAAATATTCTGAGTATAAATATGTTGTAGTAACAAAACCAATTACCACACCCAAATACGACCAAATACTTCCTTTAATACTTTGTTTAATTATTATTCCCATATTGGTTTTTGTGCAATATTAATTGCCGCCCTTTTTGTTTCCCCGAAAATAAATCTGACTGTTAAATCAGCTTATAAATTCCCAAAAGTGTTTTAATTAATTATTTTTGTCAGGCATTTAAAAATAATTTCATGTCAAAAATAAAAGACTTAAAACATATTTTACCAAATCTGGTAATAATTCTCATATTTATTATTATTGCCTATGCATATTTATTCCCTTTGCTCGAGGGAAAAGTTTTACATCAATCAGACATTAGCCATTTTAAAGGCATGTCGAAAGAGCTAAGAGATTACCGCGAGGCAACCGGGAAAGAGGCCGTTTGGACCAACTCGATGTTTAGTGGAATGCCGGGATATATGATTTCGGTTCGGTACAACAACAATCTGGCTGTATATTTAAAATCTGCATTAAGCCGGCCATTCCCACTTGCTATAAAAATTATTCTCTACTTTTTAGGTTTTTATATTCTTTTAATAAGCATGGGCATTAAACGGTGGCTGAGTGCAATAGGAGCGGTCGCATTTGGATTATCGTCCTATTTTATAATAATTCTTGCTGCCGGACATAACTCAAAAGCCGATGCGTTGGGATATCTGCCAATAGTTGTTGCCGGTGTTTTATTGGTTTTTAAAGAGAAACGAATACCCGGTGTTCTCCTTTTTACCATAGGTCTGTCGCTGGAAATTCTTTCAGGTCACCCGCAAATTACCTATTACGGGTTAATTATGCTTGCCGTTTATGGTGTTGTTGAATTTGTTTATGCGATAAAAGAGAAAGCCTTGGCTCCTTTTATAAAATCGGCACTGTTTCTCCTTGTCGGTGCAATTATGGCAGTTGGGATGAATTTTGCGCGACTTTATACAACCTGGGAATATTCGAAAGCCACTATTCGCGGGCCGGCAGAGTTAACAAAAAAGAATAAAAAGAAAACATCGGGATTAGATAAAGATTATGTTGTTCAGTGGAGCTACGGAATTGATGAAACGCTTACATTATTAATTCCAAACTATAAAGGGGGTGCAACACAAATACATCCCGGAACCGACTCTGAGAGTTATAAAGCTCTTCGTAAACATGGTGCAAAAGATCCGAAAAAAGCACTTAATTCGATATTAATGTATCATGGCTCGCAACCCATGACTTCGGGCCCTGTTTATGTTGGGGCAATTATTGTGTTTCTCTTTTTTTTGGGGCTGTTTGTTGTAAAAGGGCGGTACAAATGGTGGCTTTTGTTTGCAACCATTGTATCTATTGTTCTCTCGTGGGGCGGAAATATTATGGGGCTCACAAGCTTCTTGTTAGACTACCTGCCCATGTACAATAAATTCAGGGCTCCAAGTATGATTTTAATTGTTGCCGAAACAACAATGCCCCTGCTTGGGTTTATTGCGTTAAACGAAATTTTAACAGGAAAAACATCGAAAGCAGAGCTGCTGAAAGGGTTAAAGTGGGCAACAATTATTACCGGAGGTATAGCACTCCTGTTTTCTATTGCCCCGGGAATTTCGAGCAATTTTAGTAATCAGTACGACCTGAGATTTCATCTCCCCGACTGGCTAATTCGTGCAGCAGAAACCGATCGGAAAGAGGCATTAAGTTCCGATGCTTTCCGCTCGTTTATATTTATTATTTTAACTGCCGGGTTGCTCTATTTATGGAGTATTAAAAAGCTTAAAACAAATGTTTTTATTGCCGCTTTAGGAATTCTTATCTTAGTTGATTTGTGGGCTGTTGACAAACGCTACCTTAATAACGACAATTTTGTTTCGAAACGGGTATCGAATGATCCATTTCCCGAAATGCCGGCCGACAAAGCAATTCTTCAGGATACCGATTTGTATTACCGGGTTTTGCCTCTACAAAGTCCGTTTCAAGATGCACGTACTTCGTACTATCATAAAAATGTGGGCGGTTATCATGCAGCAAAATTACGGCGTTATCAAGACATTATTGAACACAATCTGGCTCCCGAAATACAACAGTTAATTCGCGGGTTTAAAGCCGGTAGTCATCCCGATTCGATATTGAGTAAACTGTCGGTTATTAATATGCTGAATACCCGGTATTTGATTTACGACTTAAATAAACCACCGTTAAAAAACAGATATGCATACGGAAACGGATGGTTTGTGGGAAAGTATAAGATAGTTAACGATGCCAACGAAGAGATTGCAGCTCTTAAAACAATTAACCCGTTGGAAGAGGCCGTTCTCGACAAACGCTTTAAACGATTTGTAAAAGGGAAAACATTTAATAAAGACAGAAACGGCTCGATAAAATTAGTTGAGTATCAACCCAACTATTTGAAATACGAAACCAATGCCGATTCGGAACAACTGGCTGTATTTTCGGAAGTTTACTTTAAAAACGGATGGGATGCATTTATCGACGGGAAAGAGGTAAAACATTTTAGAGTCGATTATATTTTACGAGCATTAATTCTGCCTGAAGGAAAACATATTGTTGAGTTTAAATTTGAGCCAAAATCGTTTATTGTTGGCAGTAAAATTTCGTTGGCAAGTTCTATTTTGTTTATATTAATACTTATTGGCTATGC
>WGCT01000383.1 GCA_015493625.1 Draconibacterium sp.
GAATATCAGCATTAAAGCAATACTATTTAAAAATCGAAAAGTTTAATTATAAATCAGTTTTCACAACATCTGCTGAAACCGTTAAGTAATCTAAATTTTCATTATCTTACACTCTAATTTACAGCGAATAACACTTTAACTTCACCCATAAAGAAATGAGAATGACACAGCTAAATAAAAAACATAAAACATACAATTATCTTCATTCAAAGTTGCTTTCGGAAGAGACAAAAGAGAAAGGCGAAAAATTGATTGTTATAATCGCAATAATCAGTTTCTTCATTCATCTGATAACTATTTACCTGATAAAATACGGTATCATTCGCGTTGAAACAGATACCAATTTATTAACCAATCCGATTGGAGCTATTTACACTCCGTTTTCGTTCATTATTATTTACGAGGTGTATTTGCTAATCTATTATTTACCAAAATCGATTACCGGATACATTGGAAAACAGTACGAAATTATTACACTAATTATTATACGGCGCTTGTTTAAAGACCTCGCTACCATGGAAATATCGAGTAAATGGTTTCATATGAAAGGCGACCTTCAATTTAGCTTCGACCTAATAGCTACCATTGTTCTGTTTTTTCTAATTTATCTTTTCTATCTGGTACGTAACTCGGGCAGAAAAAACAAACCCGAGCAGAATTTCGAAACAACAAATTTTATACGACAGAAGAAAGCCGTTGCTCTTTTTCTGGTACCGGTTTTTATTGGGTTAAGTATTTATAGCATTTATAATTGGCTTCATAATGCCAACTCGTTATCCGATATTTTTGAGTCGATGAAATATGTAAACAATATTTTCTTTAACGACTTTTTTACCATCTTAATTCTTGTCGATGTGCTGCTTCTATTGTTGTCGCTATTTTACACCGATAAATTTAATATTGTTATACGAAATTCGGGATTTATTATTTCCACCATTCTCATACGCCTCTCGTTTGGCACAGAGGGTTTTATGAATCCGGTTTTAATTGTTGCTGCCGTTATTTATGGAATTCTGCTTTTATATGTAAGCAACCAATTCGAGTATAAAATTCTACCTTCGAATAGGAAATAAAAAAATGCCACCCGTAAAACGAGTGGCATTTATATGCTATAATAATAATTTCTATTCCTCTTTTTTCGTATCCTCAAACTGAGCACTCTTATCGTGAACACCAAGAATAGCACGCCCCGAAGGATCGACATTGTTTCGGAACGATTCGTCCCAGGCAAGTGCTGCTTCGGTACTACATGCAATCGATGCAATTGAAGGAACACAAGCCGCAGCCTGATCGGAAGGGAAATGCTCGCTATAAATCTGACGATACAAATACTCCTCTTTGTTCATAGGAGTATGAACCGGAAAACGGTATTTTGCATTCTCCATCATTTCGTCGGTAACTTGTTCGGCAGCAATCTGTTTAAGTGTATCAATCCAACCATATCCAACCCCGTCGGAGAATTGCTCTTTTTGGCGCCATGCCACACTTTCGGGCAATATATCTTCGAATGCTTTACGCAACGGCCATTTTTCCATGCGCCCATTTTTCGTCATTTTTTCTTCGGGATTAAAACGCATTGCCACATCTAAAAACTCTTTGTCGAGAAACGGAACACGACCTTCAACACCCCAGGCTGCCAACGATTTATTGGCTCGTAAACAGTCGTACATATGTAACCGGCTCACCTTTAAAACACTCTCTTTATGAAATTCTTCAGCATTTGGTGCTTTATGAAAATAGAGATAACCTCCAAATATTTCGTCGGCACCTTCGCCGGTAAGTACCATTTTAATTCCCATAGATTTAATAACACGAGCCAACATATACATTGGCGTTGAAGCGCGAACTGAAGTTACATCGTAGGTTTCGATATGGTAAATTACATCGCGAATGGCGTCTAAACCTTCCTGAATGGTATAATGAATTTCGTGATGAACCGTACCAATATAATCGGCCACTTCTTTGGCTGCCTTTAAATCAGGAGCCCCCTCAAGCCCAATTACAAACGAGTGCAATTGCGGCCACCAGGCCTCTTTTTTGTCGCCCTCTTCAACACGTTTTCCCGAGAATTTTTTTGCCAAAGCCGAAGTAATTGAAGAATCTAATCCGCCCGAGAGTAAAACTCCGTACGGCACGTCAGACATCAACTGACGGTGAACAGCATCTTCTAGCGACTGCGCCAGCTCATCGATACTGGCAGGATTGTCTTTTACATTATCATACTCTGTCCACTCGCGATTATGCCAGCGTTTTAGTTCACCATCTTTGCTATACAAATAGTGTGCAGGCGGAAACTCCTGAATTTTTGTACAATATCCTTCCAACGACTTTAGCTCGGAACCTACATAAAAGTTACCAAATTTATCCCATCCCATATACAACGGAATAATTCCAATGTGGTCGCGACCAATTAAATAGGCATCTTCTTTTTCGTCGTACAACGCAAAAGCAAAAATTCCGTTTATATCGTCGAGAAACTTCTCTTTTTTATCCTGATACAGAGCCAAAATTACTTCGCAGTCGGAACCGGTTTGAAACTCATAGTCATCTTTATACTTTTTGCGTATCTCTTTATGGTTATAGATTTCGCCATTTACGCCTAAAACCAACGTTTTATCTTTACTGTAAAGTGGTTGCCCACCCGATTCGGGGTCAACAATCGACAGTCGTTCGTGAGCAATTACAGCTTTGTCGCCACAATAAATTCCCGACCAGTCGGGACCACGATGACGCAATTTTTTTGATTGCTCTAAAACCTGCGGCCTCAACTCTTGAGAATCACTTTTTAAATCGAATACTCCTACTATTCCACACATATCTTTCTATTTATTTCGTTCTTACTCGGTTTGTTTAATTTTTTGCCAAAATTAACCACTTTGTTATTAATTCAAAATATATACTGTCTTTTTTCTACAATAATTAATAATATTATTGTTTTTAGGCATTAACACAAAAATAAGTTTACAAATTGGCAGAGTTATCTGTTATTCGAAGAGATGAAATCCTCGATAAAATTGTTTTTTGGCTTTAAAACTGTCTCCTCCCAAACTTTACGGTACTGTTGCTGATGCAAAATATGCTCGCGATACGGAACGCCAATAATTATTTTTTTTCCTTTCGATTGATTAATGGCAGCATAAACAGCACTCGAAGGGCAAGTTTCGTCGATAAAGCCAATTTCAACACAAAGGGTTGCTTTCGATCCTTTTAAGAGGTGAGCCGCATCGAAATAGGGAACTGTTTTCAACATTTTTTCGCGGTTGTATGTTGTTGCAAAAGGATCTGGCCAGCCTCCTTTTTGGCCAATTAACGTTCTACCCCAATCGCACATTGCAGGCACAGTTGCCACAACAGCAGTAACTCTACTATCAAGTCCGGCAGCTACCAGCGCCTGACCACCACCCTGACTTTCGCCAATAACCAAAATTCGTTTTCCGTCCCATTCGGGCTGCTGTGCAAGAAAATCTAATGTGCGCAAAAGTCGCAAATACATTCCCCGAAAATAGAGACTATCTCTGTTTTCGAGGCCGAAATGCATATAACCATTCAGCTCTCCTGCTTCCAGATTATCGTAATATTCCTGAGGTTGCCCGTTAAGCATTCCGTGTGCGTTTAAATCGAAACAGAGTGCCCCTGCTCCCATTTGTGCATACCGGAGTGCATTTTCAGGTTTTGACAGACACCACGACCCTTTCACCCCGGCTGCATGAACCACCAAAACAATGGGCAGCGATTTTTCTTTTGCATCTTCAGGCTTAACAAAGTATCCACGTGCAGGTTTTGGCCCTGTACAATTTATTTCAACATTGGTACATACAAACCCTTTAGCAAAATCTGGGATGGAAGTACTTTTTATTTCCATGGGTAAATTGCGCAGTGCTTTTCTCTCAGTTTTCCAATATCTTTTTAAATCTTTTGGATATTTTGTTTCGGGTTTAAACCCCTCGGGTGCAACAACCAATCCTATTTTTGAAGTTTCGTTACCAGCAGTAATATGCAATATAACCGATGTTGCAGCATCAAACGAATCGTTAAAAACTACCGTATCGTCGTTGTATTTTATTTTCGTAACTGAATTTATTGTACTGTAATTTATCCGCGTTTTTATCAAAATAGAATCGCTGACAGGTTTGTTTAAATGAATCGTAACCGAAATATTCTCCCCTTTTTTATATATCCCCGATTCATTCGATTGTTTTACAACTATGTTTTGAGCTACTACTGCTTCCAATGAGTTTACAAGCAGAAAAAGAGAGACTAAAAGATATTGAAATGGTTTCATGATTTAATTTATTATCTAAATATTTTAGCGAGAACAAAAATGCCCTTCTTTTTTTAAGAAAGGCATTTTAAAAACTCATAGTATAAAATTATTCTTTTGTGTTGAACTTATGAAATTCTAAGTCGCTCACTTCCGATGCGCGAATAAACTCGGCATTTGCTTTTACTTTTGCTCTTGCAAAGCTCACATAATTTTTTGCTGATCTCAAAAACATAGCATCGCGCGTGGTGTCAATCAATAAAAGATAACTCATTATTATATGGCCTGCCATTTCAACTAAACGACGTGCATGATAATCGATAAATTCATTGTTGTCTTCACCCACTACTGTTTCAACAGCTTTTTCATAATCAGCTGTTAATTCAATTAATGTGCTTCGCAGTTTTTCAAGTTCAGGAGAAATGGGTTCTGCTTCGTAGATTTTAATTTGATTGAGATACGCACCGGTTGTTACTCCACGAATTGCAGCTACAACCTGTAATTGCGTTGTACCTTCGTAAATTGAAGTAATTCGCGCATCGCGATAAATTCGTTCAACCGGATAGTCTTTCATAAATCCCGAGCCTCCATGAATTTGTACTGCATCGTAGGCCAATTCGTTACTGTATTCACTTGCCATTCCTTTTACCAAAGGGGTATAAATATCGGCAAGGCGTTGATATTTTTTCATTTCATTGCGCTCCTCTTTTTCGAGTTTACGCTCTTCCGAAATGTGTGCATATGTTTTATACATATCAACAAAGCGAGCTGTTTCGTACAACAAAGTTCTTGCTGCATCGAGTTTCGCTTTCATGGTTGAAATCATTTCGTAAACTGCCGGAAACTGAATAATTGGTTTTCCAAATTGTTCGCGTTCTTTTGCATACGCAATTGCTTCGCGGTAAGCCGCCTCGCACAAGCCAACCGACTGAGCTGCAATTCCTAAACGGGCACCATTCATTAATGCCATTACATATTTTATTAATCCCATTCGGCGCGAGCCAACAATTTCGGCAGGAGCATCTTTAAAAACCAACTCGCAGGTTGGCGACCCGATAATTCCCATTTTATGCTCGATACGACGAACGGTTACTCCGCCGTGTTGTTTATCGTAAATAAACATCGACAATCCTCTTCCGTCTTTCGTTCCCTGCTCCGAACGAGCCAAAACCAACGAAATATCGCCATCGCCGTTTGTAATAAAGCGTTTTACTCCATTCAAAATCCAAGTTTGCTTTTCCTCGTTCCATACTGCTTTTAACTGAACAGCTTGCAAATCGGATCCGGCATCGGGCTCGGTTAAATCCATTGCCATTGTTTCGCCGGCACAAACACGCGGCAGAAACCGTTCTTTTTGCTCTTCCGATGCGTATTCGTTAATGGTTTCGGCACAGTCTTGTAAACCCCAAATATTAACAAATCCGGCATCGGCCCGCGATACAATATCGGCAGCCATAATATATGGTACAATCGGAAAATTCAGCCCGTCGAATTTATACGGTAGCGACATTCCCATTAATCCGGCCTTTACCAAAGCGTCAACATTTTCCTGTGTTCCCTTTGCATAAACAACATGTCCGTCAACTACTTTCGGCCCCTCTTCGTCAATTCCTTCGGCATTAGGAGCAACAATATTTCCACAAATATCGCCAACTACTTCCAAAACCCTGTCGTAACTATCCATTGCATCGTTGTAGTTCATAGGAGCAAAATCAAAATCGTTGCTAAACGAATAATCGCGCTCTTTTAACCGAACGATTTTTTCCATCAACGGATGTTCGAGGTGGAATTTTATCTCTTTATTATCTGTATATAAATTTGCCATTTTTTTGCTTTTTAATTGTAAAAGACTATTTCGAATTCTTTTTGTAACTCTTAATCATTTTCGGAATTATTTCAGCAACATCGCCATTAATTACATAATCGGCAATAGAGTTTATCGGGGCTTCCGAGTCGGTATTAATTGCAATAATTTGTGCCGACTCTTCCATTCCTGCACGGTGCTGAATTTGCCCTGAGATTCCGCACGCTATATAAAGTTTTGGGCGAACAGTTACTCCGGTCTGCCCTATCTGACGTTCGTGTTCAGCAAATCCGGCATCGACCGCAGCACGCGATGCGCCTACTTCTCCTCCTAACACTTCGGCTAAATCGTAAAGCAATTTAAAGTTCTCTTTCGAGCCAACACCATACCCTCCCGATACAACAATCGATGCACCTTTTATGTTTACTTTACTTTTCTCCATATGTCGCTCAATAATTTCGACAACAAAATCGGTGTCGTCGACATATTTTGCCACATCGAGAGTTACAACTTCTCCCTTGTAATTTTCGTCGAGAATCTCCTTTTTCATAACCCCTTCGCGAACGGTTGCCATTTGCGGTCGGCAATCGGGGTTAATAATGGTGGCAATAATATTACCTCCAAATGCAGGACGAATCTGATAGAGAAGGTTTTCGTACTTTTTATCTTGTTTTTTATCGAAATGGTCGCCAATTATTAAGCTTGTGCAGTCGGCAGTCAATCCACTATGTAGTGCCGAAGAAACACGCGGGCCAAGGTCGCGACCGATTGAAGAAGCACCCATTAAGGCAATTTGTGGTTTCTCCTCATCGAAAAGTTTTACAACTATTGATGTGTGTGGCAGAGTTTGATAGGGAAACAAACGCTCGTCGTCGGCCAAATAAAGTGTATCAACTCCATAAGGTATAATCTGTTTTTCAACACCATTGAGTTTGTGGCCAATTGCAATTGCTTCCAATTTACAATTTAATTCATTTGCCAATCCTCTTCCTTTTGTCAGCAGCTCCTGACTCACATCAGCAACCTGACCATCTTCTATTTCGCAATAAACAAATATATTATTCATTTTAATTTCTTTTTAAGGTTAACCAATTGTATGACTTTCGAGTAACTCAACAACAAGACCTTCAATATCCTCGTCGGAAGATGAAATTGCTTTCGAGTCTTTTGCCTGAAGCACTACATTCTCTATCGATTTTACTTTTGTCGGCGATCCTTTTAGTCCTAACTGATCGGGCTCTGTATCGATATCTGCTACAGTCCATTCTTTCAGAATTAACCCTTCTCGTTTGCTATACAATTGTTTGCTCTTTTCATCTAAAGCATCTATTTCGGTAGCTGTTTTTGCGTGTTTATATTTCATCAACAATTTAGCGTTTCGCGCTCTGCAATCGGGAGCCGAACCGTTTACCGTAATTACCAGTGGAAGTGGAGATTTTACGGTTTCTACACCACTCTCTAAACGGCGTTTTACGGTTATCGAGTTATCATCTAATGCTGTAACTTCTTCAACATAAGTAATCTGCAACATACCCAACTTTTCGGCAACCTGTGGCCCCACCTGGGCAGTATCTCCGTCGATTGCCTGCCTGCCGGCAACAATAATATCGATATTACCAACTTTTTTAAGTGCCTGTCCAATTGCGTACGAAGTTGCCAGAGTATCGGAACCGGCAAAAGCACGGTCGGTGAGTAAAATTCCACCATCAGTTCCGCGGAAAAGACCTTCGCGAATTATATCGGCTGCCCTTCCCGGTCCCATTGTTACAATCTCAACGGTCGATTGAGGGAATTTATCTTTTATTCTCAATGCTTGTTCAAGTGCATTTAAATCTTCAGGATTAAAAATGGCAGGCAGTGCTGCCCGATTAATAGTTCCATCAGCTTTCATTGCATCTTTACCAACGTTCCTTGTGTCGGGAACTTGTTTGGCTAAAACAATAATTTTGTAAGCTTTCATTCGATAATTATTTTATTTATTTCTATCTCTTTTAAGTTTAAAACGTAAATACCGATTGGTATTTTTGTAAAAAAAACAAGCAAATATATATATTCAACCCAAAGAAATCAAGACAGTGGCAGCAAATAGTGTTGAAACCGATTAAAGGCTAAAAAACATAATAAATAAAGGGTTAACAAACGAGAGAAACAGTTAACTATGTTACTGATTAACAATCAATAAAACAATCGAACAAATTCCTCCATTATTCTCTTTCGCAATTTACAATAACCTTATTTAGAAAAGATTTAAGTAACAATTGATTCAAAATTCTGTAATAAGTTAGAGTTGAATAAATAAAAAAGAGGAACCAAACCTGATTCCTCTCTTATTATGTTTTAAAATAACACTTTATGCTTGCGCAGTTGGTCCCCCAAAATTCATTGGTGGCATCATCGATTCCGAACCGGGTTTTACATTTTTAATTGGCCCGTTAACTGCTTCGAATTTTTTAACGTTATCCTGCAATGCCAATAAAAGACGTTTGGCATGTTCGGGCGTTAAAATAATTCTCGATTTCACATTAGCTTTCGGAATTCCGGGCATGATACGAACGAAATCGACTACGAACTCTGAACTCGAATGAGTGATAACCGCAAGGTTTGAATAGATTCCCTGTGCCACATCTTCACTCAACTCGATATTTAACTGTTGCGGATTTTGTTTTTTCTCGTCCATGATATTTCAATTAATCGTATTTTTTCATATCAACCAACCTGTCGTATTCTTGTTTCGAGCCAACAACAAGGTTTTTGTATTCTTTCAGTCCGGTACCGGCAGGAATTAGGTGTCCACAAATTACATTCTCTTTTAATCCATCGAGGTAATCTGTTTTTCCGTTAATTGCTGCTTCGTTCAGCACTTTTGTAGTTTCCTGGAACGATGCTGCCGACAGCCAACTGCGTGTTTGCAATGCTGCTCTTGTAATTCCCTGAAGAATTTGGCTTGATGTTGCAGGAATTGCATCGCGCGCTTCAATCAGTTTTTTATCTTTCCGTCGTAACTGAGAGTTTTCATCCCTCAGCTTTCGCGCCGAGATAATCTGGCCGGCTTTAAATCCTTCGCTTTCACCCGGGTCGATAACCACTTTTTTGTTGTAAATCCAATCGTTTTCCGAAGCAAATTCGTGCTTATCGATAATTTGTTTTTCGAGGAAACGAGTATCACCCGGATCAACAATCTCTACTTTACGCATCATTTGACGAATAATAACTTCGTAATGTTTGTCGTTAATCTTCACTCCCTGCATGCGATAAACATCTTGTACCTCATTCAAAATATACTCTTGAACTGCGGTTGGCCCCTTAATGGCTAAGATATCGGAAGGAGTGGTTGCTCCATCGGATAGCGGAGTTCCGGCTCTGATGTAGTCGTTTTCCTGAACAAGAATTTGTTTAGAAAGCGGCACCATATATTTTTTAACGTCACCAAATTTTGTGGTAACAATAATTTCGCGGTTTCCTCGCTTTATTTTCCCCAAAGAAACTTCACCGTCGATTTCGGAGACAACTGCCGGATTCGATGGGTTCCGTGCTTCGAACAGTTCGGTTACACGAGGCAAACCTCCTGTAATATCGCCTGCTTTACCAGCTGCACGAGGTATTTTAACCAAAATAGTACCTGCTTTAACGTCTTGCCCGTTTTCAACAGAAATATGCCCTCCCACCGGAAGGTTGTACGAGCGAATTACATTGCCCTCTCCATCGATAACTTTCAGTGTAGCATTTTTTGTTTTATCTCGGGTTTCGATAATTACTTTTTCGCTATACCCGGTTTGTTCATCCGATTCTTCGCGGTAAGTAACTCCATCAATAAGATTTTCGAATTCAACTTTACCATCGAATTCAGTAATAATTACACCGTTAAATGGATCCCATTCACAAATTAATTTTCCTTTTCTAATCTCTTCACCATTTTTTGCATACAGTTTTGAACCGTATGGAATTGGGTGAGTAGAGAGAGGAATATTTGTATTCTTATCAATTATTTTTAGTTCTGCCAAACGACTTACAACAATTTCAACATCTTCGCCTTCCTCGTTTGTATATTTAACAGAGCGTAACTCTTCTATTTCGGCATAACCATCATATTTTGCTTCAACCTGCGATTGTGCAGAAATATTTCCGGCAATACCTCCTACGTGGAATGTACGAAGTGTAAGCTGTGTTCCGGGTTCTCCAATCGACTGTGCGGCAATAACACCAACAGCTTCTCCTTTTTGAACTTTTTTCCCGGTTGCAAGGTTTCGTCCGTAACATTTGGCACAAACGCCCACTTTCGACTCGCAGGTTAATACTGACCGAATCTCCACGCTTTCAATTGGCGATTCCTCAATTATTGCAGCTATTGTTTCGGTAATCTCTTCTCCCGATTTAATGATGAGTTCGCCACTAATAGGATGTGAGATATCGTGAACAGTAGTTCTACCAATAATTCTTTCCGAGAGTGAAGCTACTTCTTCCTCGTTGTTTTTAATTGCTGTGGAAACCAAACCGCGCAATGTTCCGCAATCGTCTTCCGATATAATAACATCTTGTGAAACATCTACCAAACGACGAGTAAGATAACCGGCATCGGCAGTTTTTAGTGCTGTATCGGCCAAACCTTTACGAGCACCGTGGGTAGAGATAAAATACTCAAGTACCGAAAGTCCTTCTTTAAAGTTGGCAAGAATCGGGTTTTCAATAATCTGCGAACCTGTTGATCCCGATTTTTGTGGTTTTGCCATCAACCCCCTCATCCCGCATAACTGACGAATTTGCTCTTTCGAACCACGAGCACCCGAGTCGAGCATCATATAAATTGAGTTAAAACCTTGCTTGTCGGAACTCAGGGTATTCATAACTGTTTGCGTAAGTTTTGCATTGGCATGTGTCCAAATATCAATAACCTGATTGTATCTTTCGTTATTGGTAATGAAACCCATGTTATAGTTATTAATAACCTCTTCAACTTCCTGGTCGCCTCGCGCAACAATCTCTTTTTTACTTTCAGGAATAATAACATCGCCAAGGTTAAACGACAAACCACCACGGTAAGCCATTGTGTAACCAAGGTTTTTAATATCGTCTAAGAAAGCAACTGTAATTGCATTTCCACAGGTATTAAATACGTCGGAAATAATTTTTCTCAACGACTTCTTGGTAAGCAATTGATTGATATAACCTGCTTCGCGCGGCACATTTTCGTTAAACAATACCCTACCAACAGTCGTTTCTATAATGTGTTTAAAGTATTCTCCGTTTTCGTCGACATCCTCAACTTTCACTTTAATAATAGCGTGAATGTCGATGGCTTTTTCGGCGTACGCAATGGCAACTTCTTCGGCCGAATAGAATGTCATTCCTTCGCCTTTTGAACCTTTACGCGATTTGGTCATATAATAGAGTCCCAAAACCATATCCTGCGATGGCACTTGAATTGGCGCACCATTAGCAGGGTTTAAAAGGTTATGAGATGCAAGCATTAACAATTGCGCCTCTAATATTGCGGCATTTCCCAGTGGAAGATGAACCGCCATTTGGTCGCCATCGAAGTCGGCGTTAAAACCTGTACAAACAAGTGGGTGCAACTGAATTGCTTTCCCTTCGATAAGTACCGGCTGAAATGCCTGAATTGATAGACGGTGCAGCGTGGGCGCCCTGTTTAACATTACAGGATGTCCTTTTAGAACGTTTTCCAAAATTTCCCAAACAATAGGGTCTTTCCGGTCAACTATTTTTTTTGCCGATTTTACTGTTTTTACAATTCCGCGTTCTATTAATTTCCGAATAACAAAAGGTTTATACAGTTCGGCTGCCATTCCTTTTGGAATTCCACATTCGTGAATTTTCAGTTTCGGGCCAACAACAATTACCGAACGTGCAGAATAATCGACACGTTTACCGAGTAAGTTCTGGCGGAAACGTCCTTGCTTTCCTTTTAAACTATCGGAAAGCGATTTTAAGGCTCTGTTATTTTCAGTTTTAACAGCATTTGCTTTTCTTGAGTTATCGAATAACGAATCTACCGCTTCCTGCAACATTCGTTTTTCGTTTCTCAATATTACTTCAGGAGCTTTAATTTCGATTAACCTTTTTAAGCGGTTATTCCGAATAATTGCTCTCCGGTATAAATCATTTAAATCGGAAGTTGCAAACCGTCCACCATCGAGTGGAACCAACGGACGCAAATCGGGAGGGATAACAGGCACAACTCGAACAATCATCCATTCCGGACGATTCACATTTTTACTAGCTCTAAATGCCTCAACAACTTGCAAACGTTTTAAGGCTTCGTTTTTACGTTGTTGCGATGTTTCTGTATTTGCTTTGTGTCGTAACGTGTAAGACAAGTCGTCGAGATCGATTCTGCTTAAAATATCGAATAGCGCTTCGGCACCCATTTTTGCAATAAACTTATTTGGGTCGTCGTCGTCTAAAAGATGATTGTCTTTTGGCAACACATCCAAAATATCGAGGTATTCCTCTTCAGTTAAAAAGTCCAGCTTTTTAACTCCGTCAACCTCTTTAACTCCCGGATTAATTACTACGTATCGCTCGTAATAAATAATCATATCGAGTTTTTTTGTTGGCAACCCAAGCAGGTAACCTATTTTGTTCGGTAACGATTTGAAATACCAAATGTGTGCAACAGGAACCACTAGCGAGATGTGCCCCATTCTTTCGCGTCGAACTTTTTTCTCGGTAACTTCTACACCACAACGGTCGCAAACAATTCCCTTATAGCGAATACGTTTGTATTTACCGCAATGGCACTCATAGTCTTTTACCGGCCCAAAAATACGCTCACAAAATAAACCATCGCGTTCTGGTTTGTATGTTCTGTAGTTTATTGTTTCCGGTTTTAAAACTTCACCGAACGATCTTTCCAAAATCTCCTCCGGAGAAGAAAGACCAATTGAAACTTTTGAAAAACTAGTTTTCGCTTTATTATCTTTTCTGAATGCCATAATACTTATTAAAAAATCATTAAAACAGAACCAATTCTCATAAAGAGACAGATTTTACTCCATTTTTACACTAAGACCTAAACCTCTGAGTTCGTGTAATAATACATTAAGTGATTCAGGAATGCCGGGTTGCGGCATTGGCTCACCTTTTACAATTGCCTCGTATGCTTTTGCTCTTCCCATTACATCGTCTGATTTCACGGTAAGCACTTCCTGCAAGATGTGTGCAGCACCAAATGCCTCGAGAGCCCACACTTCCATCTCACCAAAACGCTGACCACCAAACTGTGCTTTACCTCCAAGAGGTTGCTGTGTAATAAGCGAGTATGGGCCAATGGAACGGGCGTGCATTTTATCCTCAACCATGTGCCCCAGTTTCATCATATAAATAATTCCTACTGTTGCAGGCTGATCGAATGGCTCGCCTGTTTCTCCGTTAATCAGGTAAGTTTCTCCGTAGCGCGGAACACCGGCTTTATCGGTATATTCCGAAATCTCATCTAAACTTGCCCCATCGAAAATTGGTGTTGCAAATTTAAGCCCGAGATTTTTCCCTGCCCAGCCGAGAACAGTTTCGTAAATCTGTCCAAGGTTCATCCTCGATGGTACACCGAGTGGGTTAAGAACTATATCGACAGGAGTTCCGTCATCGAGGAACGGCATATCTTCGGCTCGTACAACGCGCGAAACAATACCTTTATTCCCGTGTCGTCCGGCCATTTTGTCTCCAATTTGAAGCTTCCGCTTTTTAGCAATATAGATTTTTGCCAGCTGAATAATTCCTGCTGGAAGTTCGTCGCCAATGGTTACGTTGTATCTTTCACGACGTGCAACAGCATCGGCTTCTTTATGTTTCATTATATAGTTGTTGATTACCCTGAATATAAGCTCGTTCTTTGCTTTGTCAGTTGTCCATTTTGCAGGATTTACTGCAAGATAATCAAGTTCCTGAAGTTGTTTTAAGGTAAACTTAACTCCTTTCGGAATAATTTCTGTTCCGTAATAATCTTTAACTCCCTGCGAAGTTTTTCCGCTTACAAGAGTAAAAAGTTTTTCTTCGAGTTTTATTTTTATAGCGACTACTTCTTTTTCTAATTTCTCATCAATCCGGTCGAGAAGTAATTTTGTTGCTTTCCCTTTTTTATCTTTAGCTACACGCGAGAATAGTTTTTTCTCGATAACAACGCCCGATAATGATGGAGATGCTTTTAACGAGGCATCTTTTACATCGCCGGCTTTATCGCCAAAAATAGCACGCAGTAGTTTTTCTTCCGGCGATGGGTCGGATTCTCCTTTAGGAGTAATTTTTCCGATAAGAATATCGCCGGCTTTAACATTAGCTCCAACACGAATTAACCCGTTTTCGTCGAGGTTGCGTGTTGCTTCTTCGCTAACATTCGGAATATCTGATGTAAATTCTTCAACACCACGTTTTGTGTCGCGAACTTCGAGGTTGTATTCATCTACATGAATAGATGTAAATACATCTTCGCGAACAATTCGTTCAGAGATTACAATTGCATCCTCGTAGTTATATCCCTGCCAAGGCATAAACGCAACCATAAGGTTTCGTCCCAGAGCAAGTTCTCCATCGTCGGTTGCATATCCTTCGGTAAGAATTTGCCCTTTAACAATGCGGTCGCCTTTTTCAACAATTGGTTTTAAATCAACTGTTGTTCCTTGGTTTGTTTTTGTATACTTCCGTAAATTATAGGTTACCACATCGGGTTCGAAACTCACAAAACGGTCTTCTTCCGAAATGTCGTAACGTACAATAATTTGTTTAGCATCTACAAATTCTATTACTCCGTCGAATTCTGCTTTTACAAGAATTTCGGAATCGGCAGCCGATCTTCCTTCCAGTCCTGTTCCAACAATTGGAGCCTCGGGACGTAAAAGCGGCACTGCCTGACGCATCATGTTCGAGCCCATTAAGGCACGGTTGGCATCGTCGTGTTCCAGAAACGGTATTAATGAAGCTGCTACCGAAGATATCTGGTTCGGGCCAACATCCATTAACTGAACTTCGCTTTTTTCAACAACAGGATAATCTCCGTCAAGTCTCGACTTTACTTTATCATTCATAAAGAATCCGTCGGAGTCGATAGGTGCGTTTGCTTGTGCAATAACTTTTCCTTCTTCCTCTTCGGCAGTTAAGTAAACTGCTCCATCTTCTGAAAGATCAACCTTTCCATTCTCAACTTTCCGGTAAGGAGTTGAGATGAAACCAAGCTCGTTAATTTTTGCAAATACGCACAACGAAGAGATAAGTCCGATATTCGGTCCCTCCGGAGTTTCAATCGGGCACAAACGTCCGTAGTGAGTAAAGTGAACGTCGCGAACCTCAAATCCGGCTCTTTCTCTAGACAGACCACCAGGCCCTAGAGCCGACATACGACGTTTATGAGTCATTTCGGCCAATGGATTTGTTTGATCCATAAACTGTGAAAGAGCATTTGTTCCGAAGAATGAGTTAATTACCGATGATAATGTTTTTGAGTTAATCAAATCAATCGGTGTAAAAACTTCGTTATCTCTAACGTTCATTCTTTCGCGAATTGTACGAGCCATACGAGCTAAACCAACACCAAACTGGTTAAACATTTGCTCGCCAACAGTACGTACTCTCCGGTTACTTAGGTGGTCAATATCGTCAACATCGGTTTTTGCATTTACCAGTTGAATGAGATGTTTAATAATCTCAATAATATCAACTTTGGTAAGAACCCGGTTTTCGGTATCTACATCTAAGCCTAATTTTTTATTAATTCGGTACCGACCTACTTCTCCGAGGTCGTATCTTTTATCTGAAAAGAAAAGTTTATCGATAACATCGCGTGCTGTTGCTTCATCAGGTGGTTCAGCATTTCGCAGCTGACGATAGATGTGTAGAACAGCCTCCTTTTCTGAGTTACACGGATCTTTTTGAAGAGTGTTATAAATTATTGCGAAATCTTGTTGATTTTGATCCTCCTTATGTAAAAGAATTGTTTTCACTCCTGATTCCAGAATATCTTCAATATGCTCTTCTTCGATATCGGTTTCGCGATCGATAATAACTTCGTTACGTTCGATTGAAACAACTTCGCCGGTATCTTCATCTACGAAATCTTCAACCCACGATTTTAAAACACGGGCTGCCAATTTCCTTCCGAGCACTTTTTTTAATCCTGTTTTCGACACTTTGACCTCATCGGCCAGATCAAAAATCTCTAAAATTTCTTTATCGCTTTCGTATCCAATGGCACGTAACAGCGTGGTAACAGGTAATTTCTTTTTCCTGTCGATGTATGCAAACATAACACTGTTAATGTCTGTTGCAAACTCAATCCACGATCCTTTAAAAGGGATAATACGTGCAGAATAAAGTTTTGTACCGTTAGCGTGTAAACTTTGTCCAAAGAATACACCCGGCGACCTGTGCAACTGCGATACAATAACTCTTTCGGCTCCATTAATAATGAAGGTTCCTCTGGAAGTCATGTATGGAACAGTTCCAAGGTACACGTCCTGAACAACGGTATCGAAATCCTCGTGTTCAGCATCAGTACAATATAACTTTAACTTTGCCTTTAGCGGCACACTAAAAGTTAATCCACGATCAATGCACTCCTCGATGGAGTATCTTGGTGGATCGACCTGATAGTCAATAAACTCCAATACGAAATTGTTTCTCGTATCCGTAATTGGAAAGTTTTCCTGAAACACCCTGAATAACCCTTCGGAGATTCTGTTGTCGGGTGTTGTCTTTAACTGAAAAAAATCTTTAAACGATTTAACTTGTACTTCTAAGAAGTCAGGGTAATCAAACCTGGTTTGCGTGGAGGAAAAATTAATCCTCTCTTTTTTTGTTTGTACAGACATGTATTTATACAAGTTAATTATGTAAAATACTAAGACACAAAAAGGTTTAGAAGCCCATCCCAATAA
>WGCT01000384.1 GCA_015493625.1 Draconibacterium sp.
GAAAAAACATATTGTACACCTCGATTTAGATACCTTTTTCGTTTCGTGCGAACGACTGATGGATAGAACGTTAAATAATATTCCGGTATTAATTGGTGGCACCGGCAACAGGGGAGTGGTGGCAGCGTGCAGTTACGAAACCCGCCGTTTTGGAGTTCACTCCGGAATGCCCATAAAAACAGCACGTATTTTATGTCCCGATGCAACTGTAATTCGCGGCAACAACACCGTTTATACAAAGTTCTCCGAAATGGTTACCGACATTATTCGCGAGCAGTCGCCACTTTTCGAGAAATCGTCAATCGACGAGTTTTATGTGGATGTTACCGGAATGGACAAATTTTTTGGCACCTATAAATGGGCAAAAGAGCTGCGCGAAAAAATAATAAAAGAGACAATGTTGCCCATTTCGTTTGCACTTTCAACCAACAAAACCGTTTCGAAAGTGGGCACCGGCGAGGCAAAACCCAACAACGGAATAAAAATTGCCGACGGGTTCGAAAAATCGTTTCTTGCCCCGCTGTCGGTTCGGAAAATACCAATGGTAGGTACAAAAACGTACAACCTCCTCCGGAGTATGGGAGTAGAAAAAGTAAAAACCGTACAACAGATGCCGGTCGAGCTGATGGAGAGCGTTCTCGGTAAAAACGGTACTGTGCTTTGGAAAAAAGCACAAGGCATCGACAATTCTCCCGTTATTGCCTGGCACGAACGCAAATCAATCTCCTCCGAGCAAACTTTCGAGCGCGACTCTACCGACATCTATAAAATGAAAAGTATCCTCACTGCCATGGCCGAAAACCTTGCGTTTCAACTCCGCCGCGAAAACAAACTCACCGCTGTTGTATCGGTAAAAATCCGCTATTCCGACTTCCAGACTTACAGCAAACAGCGCCGTATTTCGTACACTTCGCTCGACCACACGCTTATCGAAACCACCCTCCAACTCTTCGAAACCCTTTATCGCCGCCGCGTTCTTATCCGTCTTATCGGTGTGCGTTTCAGTAATCTAATCGGTGGCAGCTACCAAATTCGTCTTTTCGAAGACTCCGAAAAACTAATTAAACTTTACCAGTCGATGGATATCATTCGTAAAAAATATGGAAAAACAGCCATCAAACGTGCCGTCACAATCGATGTAAAACAACACATTGGCAGCAATTTTAACACCTTCGGCGGCAACTCTCCACCAAAAAAAATAAGTAGTGCGCCCGGGCGGGCTTTCCGCTCAAACCGGCAACTTTAAAAAGCAAATTTCGCAACGTTTCGCGGGGGCTTCCTTTGGTCGCCCCGCTCTTCTGCTCCATTTTGCTTTTTAAAGTCCCCGGTAACCGCTCCAATCCCTGGCGCGGCGGCAGTGGTTAATAACAGTCTTTAATCTTTGAACTCAAAACTCGAAACTAAAAATGCTACTAAATACCCATTCCTGGTTCAGCTTGAAATATGGCGCAATTTCTCCCGAAAACCTGCTGGCAGAGTTGTCGGCAAACGGCTACTCAACGTTTGCACTTACCGATATTAACAATACTTCGGCCGCCATCGATTTTGTTCGAATGGCAAAACGGTTCGGTGTAAAACCTGTTTTGGGTATCGATTTCAGAAACGGAATCGACCAGAAATTTATTGGCCTGGCAAAAAACAACAACGGGTTTTACAATTTAAACCGGTTTCTTACCAACCATTCGAAACAAAAAGAGCCCTTTAAAAACGAAGCCCCCGAAATGGACGACACACTAATTATCTATCCGTTTAAAATCTGTAAATTCAGGCAGTTGCGCGAGAACGAATTTGTTGGGGTAAAATCGTCGGAGTTGCTAAAACTCACCTTTTCCGAGTGGCGTTTTTACCCCGATAAACTGGTTATTTTACACCCGGTCTCTTTTCGCAACAAGCGCGACTATAACATTCATCGCTTGCTGCGGGCCATCGAAAATAACACTCTTTTAAGCCAGCTTCCGCTCTCCGAACAAACTTCGGCCAACGAAATAATAATCGATAAAAACGAGCTGACAAATGCGTTTAGCGACTACCCCGAAATTATTGAGAACACGAAAAAAATATTGTCGGCGTGTTCTGTTGAGTTTGAGTTTGGCACCAATAAAAATCGCCAGCTCTTTACACATTCAAAACAGGCCGATTACCAACTGCTTCGAAAAGGGTGCGAAAAGGGATTGAAATACCGGTTTGGCAACCCTTCCGAAAAGGTTATCGGGCGAATGGAAAAGGAGTTAAAAATGATTAATGAGCTGGGGTTTACCTCCTATTTCTTAATTAACTGGGATATTGTGAAATACGCGCGCAGCAAGGGTTTTCCGTATGTGGGGCGGGGGAGTGGCGCAAACAGTATGGTGGCCTATTTGCTGCAAATTACCAATGTCGACCCCATTGAACTCGACCTCTATTTCGAACGGTTTATCAATCCGTTTCGTAAAAACCCGCCCGATTTCGACATCGATTTTTCGTGGACCGACCGCGACGATATTACCGGTTATATTTTTAAAAAATACGGCTGGGAGAGGTGTGCTCTTTTGGGAACCTACATCACCTTTAACCATAAATCGGCTTTCCGCGAAATAGGAAAAGTATTTGGCCTGCCTGCCGACGAGATTACGCGCTTGCAAAAAAATCCGCTCCCCACCGAAAACGATAAATATGGGAAATGGGTGGTGAAATACAGCAACTACATTACCGGAATGCCGAGCCATTTAAGTATTCATGCCAGTGGGATAATAATTTCGGAGAAGCCCGTAAACTGCTATTCGGCCACGCATATTTTACCAAAAGGATTCCCCACAACACATTTCGATATGCATGTTGCCGAAGATATTGGCTTGTATAAATTCGATATTTTAAGCCAGCGCGGTTTGGGGAAAATAAAAGACACACTGGAAATTGTCGAACAAAACCGGCATAAGAAAATCGACATCAATACTATTCAGCAATTTAAAAACGACCCACGCATAAAAAAGCTCTTAAAAAGCGGACAAACAATTGCCTGTTTTTATGTAGAGTCGCCTGCCATGCGAATGCTGCTTACAAAATTAAAAGCCGACGATTACACGCGGCTGGTGGCGGCCAGTTCCATCATTCGTCCCGGCGTTGCTAAAAGCGGAATGATGCGCGAATACATCCTCCGTTTTCAAAACGAAAAACGGCGCGAAAAAGCACGGAAAGAGCTGCCCGAATTGTATGCCATTTTAGAGGAAACCTACGGTGTGATGGTCTATCAGGAAGATGTGCTGAAAGTGGCGCACTACTTTGCCGGACTGACGTTGAGCGAAGCCGATGTGTTGCGCCGTGGAATGTCGTGGAAATTTAAAGAACGAAACGATTTCCAAATGGTTAAAACTAAGTTTTACGCCAATTGTAAAGCAAAAGGTTACGCCGAAAATACCGTTGCCGAAATATGGCAACAGATAGAGAGTTTTGCCAATTACGCTTTTTCGAAAGGCCACTCGGCAAGTTACGCTGTCGAGAGCTTTCAGGCACTTTGGTTAAAAGCTTATTTTCCGCTTGAATATATGGTTGCCACACTAAATAACGGCGGCGGTTTTTATTCGCAGGAGCTCTATTTTCACGAGGCAAAAATGCAGGGGGCAAAAATTGAAGCTCCGTGCGTAAACCGCAGCGAGTGGCTCAATACAATCAGCGGGAATACCATTTATATCGGATTTTACGTGTTACACGAACTAACACACGAAGTGGCACAAACCCTGCTAACCGGGCGCACCCGAAATGGGAAATACAAAAACCTGAACGATTTTATTTCGAGAAATTGCATTTCGCTCGAACAACTGATCATACTTATTCGCATTGGAGCTTTCCGGTTTACCGGAAAAAGTAAAAAAGAGTTGCTTTGGGAAGCGCATTATCTGTTGGGGCACTTGAAAAAAGCAGCACCGCAAAATACACTTTTCGAAATCAGACAACGCAAATTTAAACTCCCCGAATTGTGGCACCACCAGCTCGAAAACACATTCGACGAAATTGAACTGATGGGATTTTTTACCGGCTCGCCGTTTAGCCTTTTAGAACAGAAAATCCCTTCAAAAATTACCGCTGCGCAGTTGCCCGGATTGGTGGGCAGAACCATCGAAATTGTCGGTTACCTCGTTCACCGGAAACCCACACGCACAAGCAATGGCAAAGTAATGTATTTTGGTACCTGGCTCGATATTGAAGGGCGGTGGCTCGACTCGGTTCACTTTCCAAATCACCGGATTCCAAATCCGTTTTCCGGGCCGGGCTGCTATCTGCTACAAGGTAAAGTTATAAACGAATACGATTTTATAAGCATAGAAACCAACCGGATAAAACGCCTGAAATAC
>WGCT01000385.1 GCA_015493625.1 Draconibacterium sp.
CGGTATGGCGAATTAATAAAAATTTTCCCCACTGGTTTTGCGAAAATTTTAAAATGTACAATAAAAACGAGCGCTCGTTGCCGGTCGACCAACACGAAGTAATTGCATTAATTGCACTTCGTCCGGTTTATATAGCAAGTGCAGAAGAGGATAAGTGGTCCGACCCGCGCGGTGAATTCCTGTCGGCATTTTATGCAACTCCGGTTTATAATTTATACAATAAAAAAGGCATTCCTTCCGATAAAATGCCGGAAGTAAATTGTCCTATTCAAAATACAGTTGCTTACCATATTAGAACAGGTAAACACGATGTAACCAATTTCGATTGGGAACAGTATTTAAAGTGGGCTAAGAAAGAACTTGAATAACTTAAAAAAACAGAATTATGAACCGTGTAATTGTTTTTCTTTTTGTTGCATCGATAACTGTTTCGTGCAACTTCTCCTCAAAACCCAAAACCATTAAGCTGTTTAACGGAGTCGATTTAACTGGGTGGCATGTCGATGTTCCGGCAATGGATAAAAATCCGGATACGTTAAATCCGTTTGTTGTGCGCGACTCAATGTTGGTAAGCCTTGGCACACCACAAGGACATCTTATTACCGACTCAATTTATCAGAATTATCGTTTGGATGTTGAATATCGTTTCCCGAGAACGCCCGGTAATTGTGGTGTTTTGGTGCATGCTTCAACTCCGCGGGCACTTTATAAAATGTTCCCAAAATCGATTGAAGTACAGATGATGTTTGAAAATGCCGGCGATTTTTGGTGTATTGTTGAAGATATTACTGTCCCCGATATGATAAAACGTAGAGGCGATAAAAGTGAGTGGGGAATTACCGAGGGCAAAAAACGACGCATTCTGAATCTTACCGACAACTCGGAAAAACCGGTTGGCGAATGGAATAAAATGGTAATTGAATGTGTGGGGAACGAAATTAAAGTATGGGTAAATAACGACCTTGTTAACGATGGTTTTAATTGTACCGCAAATAAAGGACAAATCGCAATTCAGGCCGAAGGATCGGAAGTGGAATTTAGAAAACTGGAGTTGACTCCGATAACTGAAATTGCTGATTCTGAGTAGGTTAAATGGCTTTGGATTGAGCATATTCAAAAAAAAAATAATTTCTGTTAAACCATTGTTGCCAATTGTTGTTATTATCAGTAAAACAAAAAAGTTACGATATTGGAAAAACTTCTATCAATCACCAAAATTATAAAAATGAAAAAGCTTATTCTTCTTTTTATCACTCTGTTTTCACTTTCTGCTTATGCCCAAACTGTTCCCGATTCGTTAAAACTTTGGAAAGTTAATGGTAATGTTACTTTTAATTTTTCGCAGGTATCGTTAACCAATTGGGCTGCAGGAGGTAAAACTTCAGGAACAGGGGTGTTCCTTTCAAACCTTTCGGCCAACTACAAAAAAGACAAAATTAGTTGGGACAACTCGGCACACATAAACTATGGGCTATATAAAGAGAAAGGAAAAGACTTTGAAAAGTCGGACGATAAAATTGATTTAAGTTCGAAATTGGGAATTACGGCAAAGGGTAATTGGAATTATGCTGCAATTTTGGGTTTTAAATCGCAATTCGCTCCCGGATATGATAAAGATGACGACACAAAAATTATTTCTAATTTTTTAGCACCGGGTTATTTAAACCTCGGAGTCGGTATGGATTATAAGACCGATAATTTTTCGCTATTAATGGCACCGCTCGATGGTAAATTTACATTTGTAATGGACGATATTCTTGCTGCTGACGGTGCTTTTGGAGTCGACCCCGGAAAAAACTCACGTAGTGAAATAGGTATGTTTGTTAAACTTGAGTATAAAAAAGAGGTTGTTAAAAATGTAACCTTCGAAACCAAGCTCGATCTCTTTTCTAACTACCTGCATCATCCCGAAAATATTGATGTTGACTGGAATGTTTTGGTTAATATGAAAGTAAACGAATACCTTTCTGCAAATTTAGTTACACGCTTGATTTACGACGACGATGTTAAAATATTAGACTCCGAAACCGGTAAAAGTGCACCACGAGTACAATTTATGGAGATGTTTGGTGTTGGATTAACATTGAAATTTTAAAGCTAAATGGATTAATTCTATTCCTTTTTGTGCTCTTCCCAAAAACGTTTTTCAATTAAGTCGCTTCGTTTAATGGTTCTTTTTATCCATTCAATTTTAATATCTGTTTTTTCTTTTTCCGATAGCTGCCAGTTTACCGTAGAGTTGTGAAGTTTGTGGGTAAGGTAGTGTAAAACAATTGCTGCCGAAACCGAAATATTAAAACTTTCGGTAAAACCATACATCGGAATTTTAAGAAATTCGTCAGCTTCGTTCATAATTATTTCCGAAATACCCGGTTTTTCCGATCCAAAAACAATAGCCGTTTTTCCACTTGTAATATCGTAGTCGGGAAGTTCCTGGTCGTTTGTGTGCGGGGTAGTTGCAACAATTTTATATCCCCGGGATTTTAACTCTTTTATAGTTGCCAAGCTGTTATTATCTTTTTGATTGTATTTGTGGAGTGTCAGCCATTTCGATGAGCCAAGCGAGACTTCACTGTCGAGCCTGAATTCATTGCGATTTTCAATAATATGTACGTCTTGAATGCCAAAACAATCGCACGAACGAAGTACAGCACTTGCATTCTGCGACTGATAAATATCTTCTAAAACGACAGTAATGTATTTTGTTCGTTGCTCAATAATTTTATTAAAGAGGTTTAATCGTTCAGGCGTAATGTGTGGCGATAAGTAATTAAAAAGTTCAGTTCGAATAGACATTGTTGTAATATTAAATGACTTCGCATAAAAAAAGGGAAACAAAATGTTTCCCTTAAATTTCTTGTTTCGTTAATTTACGATACAGAATCAGCTAATTCAGCACCAGCTTTAAATTTAACAACTTTTTTAGCTGCAATTTGAATTTCTTTACCAGTTTGTGGATTTCTTCCGGTTCTTGCACTGCGTTCAGTTACAGAAAAAGAGCCAAAACCAATAAGAGCAACTCTATCGCCACCTTTTAAAGCGTCGGTAGTTGCAGAAACAAATGCATCGAGAGCTTTTTTAGCGTCAGCTTTAGTTAGGCCAGCTCCGGCGGCCATTGCATCAATTAATTGTGCTTTGTTCATACGGCAAAATTTTAATTAAATGGTTAAAATGTTGATAATTAAATGTTTATAAAACAAGTATCTTGTTGAATATCAA
>WGCT01000386.1 GCA_015493625.1 Draconibacterium sp.
ACTTTTATGAGTATATTAAAAAATAGTTGGAGCATACGGGACGATTTTATAGTATGCTAATAAATAGCAAAATACCTAAACATCAGTACTTGTGTTAAATAATTAGTGTTATCAACTTAGTTTTGTCTCGTTTTTTGTCGAGCATCTAGTGTCCAACAATCTAACAATCCAACAATCTAACAATCTAACAATCTAACAATCCAATGAACTACAGTTTTACCGAGGTGCTAACATTTTTTGCTTTTCGCGAATTGTATTCAAATTTCACTTCACCTTTCCCTTCAATTAAAAACTGATATTCGACTTTGCTATTTCCGGGCATCGCAAAAAACTGGATTTCCGGTTTGTTTTCTTTATAGTTAACTTTATTCAACCTGAAATCGGTTAATTTTCCACCGGCAATAACTTTTGCTCCGGTAACTTTTAATGCGTCTTTGCTGTAAAGTTTGTCTTTAAAGGCCTGTGCAGTCATCGATGATATTCCTTTGTTATTTTTTATGCGAACACGCACCTGCGAAAGGTTTTTGCCAATATTTTTTACATCGAAAACTTCAATCGATAAATCTGGTGTTTGTTCGTCGGCAAGCAGCACCACCGATGCATTTCGGTGCACCAGTTCGGGCAACATAAATGTATGCGGAATACGCGAACTCATTTTTATCCAGCCTCCAATTTCTATTTCGCCATAAACGGGGTGGTTAAAAGGTTTCCACTCTTTATACAATTCTCCCTGAGCAACTTTGTCGTTAAATTTTAACCGTTCTCTATTTCTCTCGGTACGGCTCTCTTTGCCGCTCTCTTTCCCCGATTTGTAAGTCTCCTGGCTACTCATAAATAGTTCGCCAACAAACGAGTAAGCTCCGTGAATAAAAAACATATGCGAGTCGGAATCGCCGTATGTGGGATATAAATCGTAAGAGGGCATGTATACATAGCCGGGGGTGATTTTTATTGCATTGTTGCCAATAATGTCGTATGCGGCAACGTCTGACGAAGGAATTTCTATCGATTTTTCAGAAGGTACCCGCAACCACATTCCACCAGCATTGTGAAAGGCAAATCCAATAATAATATTCGGATGTTTGGTTAGAAATGTGTTAACGGCTTTTATTCCTGTTCCCGAGAGGGGGAAATTTCCCGCGCCGCGTTGTATGTAATTGGGCATCCAGTTGTAGCCCCAGTTGCGGTTAGGGTCGAGGTAACCTTCACCATCTTCATTCATTCTTCCGTCGCCGTCGTTATCAATTCCTTCGGAGCCTAAAAGTGTATATTCTCCTTTTTCGCCCGGTTTTACCCGCACCATAATTCGTTTGTCTTCGGGGTCAGATTTATACATTCCGTTCGGGTCTTTTATTCGCATTTGGCAAATGCTTCCGTCGCCATCTAAATCGTCGTACGGATCTTCGTCGAATAAACCGTCGTGGTCGTCGTCTTTCGGAACGCGCAGTCCGCGATTTGAGTGTGGTGTATTTCCATCGGCAAAAAAGTGGTAACGCCCGTCGACATTTACAACAGGAACAATGTAATGTGCATTTTTATCGACAGCTTTTGTTATTTTTTCATTTTCGCCATATTTTGTTAAAAGCATATTTGCATAATACAAGCAAACTTCGCCTGCCTGAATTTCGTTTCCGTGAATATTTCCATCTACATAAACTCCGGGTTTGCTCAGTGCGTCGCCGGTTTCGGGATTGTTAATGGTTAACGCAAAAATTCCGCGTCCCTCTTCACTTTTGCCAATCTCTTCGAGCGTTGTAAGTTTCGGGAATGCGTTGTGTAAAACTTTTAATGCTTCAACTACATCGTCGTAATTGTAATATCTGTCGAAACGCAGCGGCACTTCAATTTTTCCTTTTTTCTCAACAGCACTTGCTGTAATAACCAGTGTAGCAAGTAATATAAGTAGTGTATATCGTAACATAATTAACCTCCAATATTTATTTGTTTAACAACATCGGTAAATACTGCCGACTCTAATTTTGCAGATATTTTTTGTTTCTTATCTGCTTTAATAATCCACGATAGTTTTTTTATCTGATTTCCGTTTAAACTGCCCAGGTTGGTTCTTTTCTTTCCCTGAAGTATTTCAAAATTGCCATCTAAAACTACAATTATTGGTGCGGGCTGATTGTTTCTTTGTCCCATTGCAATGGGGTAGGCAAGTTCTCCTTTATTCTCGAAGTACATTTCGAGCTTATAAATGCCATCGCCTAAATCGGTAATTTTTTCCGAGTTAAATGTAATTTCAGGTAACCGTTTCGACAGTTGCAACAACCAAGGGAGTTCTGTTTTTGCCAACGAATCGATTAATTCGGGTTTGGGTGTATTTTCTATGTATGGAACAAATCCGCCAATTTCAACTTCTCCAAGTTTTGGATGTTCTGCTTTTTCCCAGTTTACAAAACCTTTGCCTTCCCAGTGTTTGTCGGACCACGCTAAAAGTGCTTTATTTTTTTCACTTAGCTTGTTACTCTTTTCTTCTGTTTCAACATCGGCTTTTGGCATTTTTTTCATCATAGCCACAAGTTGTTTCGGACTGAGTTTCCCCGATTCCATCATTTTCAGAACCCGTTCGGGAGTAAATTTGTCGGGTGCATTGTTTGCCCGCAAATAAGCATCGATTTTGGCGTTGTCGAGTTTTGCAAACTCTTCGCTGTTCATTTTTTCTACTTCTTCCGAAGTTAAAGCGTTCTCTTCATCTTTTTTCTTCTCCTTAACTTTTGGAATGGTAAAC
>WGCT01000387.1 GCA_015493625.1 Draconibacterium sp.
GAATT
This sequence comes from Draconibacterium sp., assembly GCA_015493625.1. GTDB lineage: Bacteria > Bacteroidota > Bacteroidia > Bacteroidales > Prolixibacteraceae > Draconibacterium. The sequence continues at coordinate 6 of WGCT01000387.1, forward strand.
TTATGTGTCTTTAATTTCAAATTATTATAAAACTGTATGGTTGAATTCAATTTTATAATTATAATTGCACAAGAAATTACAAAAATGAATTACGGACAAATACATCGCGGCCATCATTTCAATAACCAATCGTTAGGTAGGCTGTAATTATTTTGTCTCTGTTTAAGATATTTAAAGGCTTGCCGGTTACGGTGAGCCTTTTTTAATTTTAGATGAAACAAAGCAATTAGAAAAACAATGATGATATGTACTGATACCTATTACCCCTTCGCCTATCGGCTCTTCCCCTTAACAAGGGGAAGCAGTTTCTGGCAAGCGATGAAGGAGTTTTAAAAAAAGCTGCGAACTTTCTCTTTTCAAGGGGGCTGTCTGTGAACAAAAAGACAGTGGGGTAAAAAACAGGTAATTATACCGATTGTCGTAAAAATTAAAATAGATATAAAATGGAAACAAAAATTAAAATTGCAATTCAAACCAAAGGACGATTAAACGAAGATTCGATGAACCTGATTAACGAAGCAGGTATAGGGCTGAGTATTGGCAAACGCAAACTAGTATCGCAAGCAAAAAACTTCCCTATGGAAGCACTCTTTTTACGCGACGATGATATTCCGCAAACCGTTGCCGACGGCGTTGCCGATATTGGTGTTGTTGGCGAGAACGAGATGCTCGAAAAAGAAGAGAATGTGGTAGTTGTTAAAAAACTCGGGTTTAGTAAATGCCGGCTTTCGCTAGCCATTCCAAAATCGATTGACTATCCCGGATTAAAGTTTTTCAACGGGAAAAAGATAGCTACCTCCTACCCTGTTATCCTGAAAAAATTTCTTGCCGAAAACAGTATCGATGCAGAAATTCACGTTATTACCGGCTCGGTTGAAATAGCCCCCGGAATTGGATTGGCCGATGCAATTTTCGACATTGTCAGCTCGGGCTCAACACTGGTAAGCAACCGGTTAAAAGAGGTTGAGGTAGTAATGAAATCGGAGGCCGTTTTAATTGCCACACCAAATTTACCGGCAGACAAACAGGAAATTATTGACGAGCTTATTTTCCGAATCGAATCGGTGCAGCGCGCCGAGGGGAAAAAATACATTCTTTTGAATGCACCAAATAACAAAGTAGATGAGATAACTGCACTCCTACCGGGAATAAAAAGCCCGACACTTGTTCCGCTTGCAAAAAAAGGTTGGAGCTCGATGCACTCGGTAATTAGCGAAGACGATTTTTGGGAAATTATAAGTAAACTAAAAAAAGCCGGTGCCGAGGGAATTCTTGTTGTTCCTATTGAAAAAATGATTTTTTAATTGAGGGAGTAAAACTTCACTTACTAGGTTAAACATTTAACTATTAACAATATAAATAAAACAACCATGACTAAAGACTTTAACACAAACGTGAATGATTAAAACTTCTTTTCGTGTGTCTTGATTCTTGGTTCTTGCTTCTAAAATCTAAAATTTAACAAATGAAAACCTATATAAATCCGAAAAAAAGCAGTTGGAGCGAAATTCTGAAACGCCCCCTTTTCGATGTTTCTGAGTTGTACGGAAAAGTACAGTCGGTTTTAAATGAAATAAAATCGGACGGCGATGCGGCATTAAGAAAATACACGCTTCAATTCGATGGTGTTCAGCTCGATACAATACGGGTTTCGGAAAATGAAATAAGTGATGCTGCAAAACAGGTTGATGAGGAGTTAAAAAATGCCATTGCACTGGCAGCCAACAACATTGCAACGTTTCATTCTGCACAAAAACAGCCAATTAATAAAATTGAAACTACCGACGGAGTTACCTGTTGGCAAAAACCAGTGGGTATCGAAAAGGTCGGGCTCTACATTCCTGGCGGCACAGCACCACTGTTTTCAACGGTTTTAATGTTGGCTATTCCTGCAAAAATTGCGGGTTGCAAAAAAATTGTTTTATGTACTCCGCCAAACAAAAAGGGCGAAATTAATCCGGCCATTCTTTACGCGGCAGAAACTGCCGGAGTAACCGAAATATACAAACTTGGAGGAATACAGGCAATTGGTGCAATGGCGTACGGCACAGCAACCGTTCCGAAAACCTATAAAATTTTTGGCCCGGGAAACCAATTTGTAATGGCTGCCAAACAACTGGTAAGTATGAACAGCGTTGCAATTGATATGCCCGCAGGACCTTCGGAAGTACTTGTTGTGGCCGACAAAACTTCGAACCCCGCATTTGTTGCTTCCGACCTGCTTTCGCAAGCAGAACACGGCACCGACAGTCAGGTGATTTTGGTGGCCGACAAAACTGAAACTATCGATAAAATTAAAGATGAAATTGATACTCAGTTAAATAAACTGCCGAGAAAAGAGATTGCATTAAAAGCACTCGAAAACAGTGTATTAATTGTTTTGGAAAACGAAGCAGAACGCATCGGCCTGATAAACGAATATGCTCCGGAGCACCTAATTATCAGCACCGAGAATTATGCTGAAATCTCGGAGCAGATAATAAATGCCGGCTCGGTATTTTTGGGTGCGTTCACTCCCGAAAGTGCCGGCGATTACGCATCGGGGACAAACCACACACTGCCAACAAATGGCTGGGCTCGCTCGTACAGCGGCGTAAACATAGACAGTTTTCAACGTAAAATAACATTTCAGGAAGTTACAAAAGAGGGAATTCAAAACATTGGACCGGCAATAGAAAAAATGGCAGCTGCCGAACAACTCGAGGCACATAAAAATGCCGTAACTTTGAGGTTGAGAAAAATAAAAGGTAAATAACTATTTTGAAATTAACGGATAACTATCAGGATTTTGAATCATGCTAAGATTAAGGTCAATATCAAGTTTCTCCCAATACAGGTGCTGGTCGTTTACCAACGTAACATCTGATATTTCAGATATTCGTGCGTCTTTAAACCACGGAAAACTTTCGAATGGAAGAAAATACTCCATTTCTCCCACGAGTAACCAAAACCCGTGCAACGAAATATTTGTTACCTCAACTTCTAAAATGTTTTTGCCAACTGCTTCTGATTTCATCTTCTGTATCCTTTATAATGTTTTCCAACATTTTAATCTGTTTATTATTGAAGCCAACGCTTTTTGCAAGTTCTATCTTAGGTTCAATCCAGAATTTTGCCTCCCCATCCGGACTAATAATATGAATATGCATTCTTCTTTCCTCTCTGGAAAAAAAGAAAAACCGATAATTCTTCTCTTTAAAAACCGTTGGACTCATTTGTTAACAAAAATAAGAAATTCTTTGGCCAAATAAAATACAACTCGTTCACAACGACAATTTAACTACAATGACAACAATAAAAAACCTGTTAAGGAAAAACATTAAAGATTTACAACCCTACTCTTCAGCGCGCGACGAGTTTACGGGCAAAGCAATTGTTTTCCTCGATGCCAACGAAAATCCGTTTAACGCCCCCTACAACCGCTACCCCGACCCGCTTCAAAAAAAGTTAAAAGAGAAAGTGGCGGAATTAAAAAATGTTCCACTCGAAAATGTTTTTTTGGGAAATGGTAGCGACGAACCCATCGATTTGTTAATCCGGACTTTCTGCGAACCGGGCACTGATAACATTGTAACTATAAATCCAACCTATGGAATGTATCAGGTGGCAGCCGACATTTGCGGTGTTGAATTGCGTAAAGTTTCGCTAACAAACGATTACCAACTCGATACCGATGCCATTTTACAGGCAACCAATACAAATACCAAACTTATTTTCCTCTGTTCGCCCAATAACCCCACTGGAAACAGCTTGGAAAAAGACGCGATTTTTCATCTCCTTAATCATTTTAAAGGAGTTGTTATTCTCGATGAAGCATACAC
>WGCT01000388.1 GCA_015493625.1 Draconibacterium sp.
CTCCAAGATTAACGTTCAATACGAAATAAGCGAAAACTTTATGAATCTTGTAAAAAAAGGGGACTTTTCCGCATCCGTTAATCTTAATTCACTTGATAACGACACTTTTCCGATTATGTTAAAGTATCCCGAGCATATTAGAAACGTAAAACTTTCCGATAAATTCGTTAAAGTCAAAATAGAAGAGATAAAACCTAAAGCAACTGAGAAAAGAGGTAAAAAATGAGAAAACTTTTCGGAACAGACGGAATAAGAGGAGAAGCCAATATTTATCCCATGACAAGTGAAATAGCCCTTGCATTCGGCAAAGCCATTTCCGTAATTTTTCGTAATCAAGGTAAACAAAAAATTTTAATAGGGAAAGACACAAGATTATCGGGATATATGATTGAAAATGCACTTGTTTCGGGAATATGCTCAATGGGAGGAGATGCATATCTCGTGGGACCGTTGCCAACACCAGGTATAGCTTTTTTAACGGGAAGTATGCGTGTTGATGCAGGTGTTGTCATTTCCGCCTCTCATAACCCTTTTCAAGACAACGGGATTAAAGTATTTTCGTCAAAAGGCTATAAACTCCCCGATGCAAAAGAGGAAGAGATAGAAAGATTAATCTTTGAAAATAATTTTGACAATAATATACCTGAAAACAGTGCCATTGGAAGGGCTCAAAGGATAGACGACGCTCTCGGAAGGTATGTTGTTTTTCTCCAAACAACCTTTCCTAAAGATTTGGACTTAAAAGGTTTAAAAATAGTGCTTGATTGTGCCAACGGAGCCACATATAAAGTGGCACCGGAGGTATTTTACGAGTTGGGAGCGGAAATTATTACAATTGGCACAAATCCCAACGGGGTTAATATTAATGACGGTTGCGGTTCCACCAATACGAGGAAGTTACGTTCAAAGGTTATTGAAGAGGAAGCTGATTTGGGAATAGCATTTGACGGAGATGGTGACAGATGCATAATGGTTGACGAAAACGGGGAAGAACTCGACGGAGATTACATTATTGCAGGTACAGCGGAATATTTCAAAAGAATAAATGAACTATCAAATAACGGTGTGGTTCTGACACCCATGAGTAATTTGGGAATAGAGCTTTTTTTAAAAAGACAAAATATAGATGTTGTTAAAAGCGGAATAGGTGACAGGTATGTTGTTGAAGAGATGTTAAAAGGAAATTATAATGTTGGCGGTGAACCGTCAGGTCATATTATTTACAGGAATTTCAACACAACGGGAGACGGTATTTTAACTGCTTTGCAATTCATAAGGGTAATGCTGAAAGACGGTAAAAAAGCAAGTGATTTTAAAAAATTATTTTTCAAGTTTCCCCAAGTATTAAAAAATGTTCCTGTAAAGGATAAAATTCCTCTCCAAAACATAAAGGGATTAAAGGAAAAAACGGAAGAATTTGAAAATATTCTCGGTAATAGAGGGAGAATTTTCATTAGATATTCAGGAACTGAAAAGAAGTTGCGTATTATGCTCGAAGGAGAATATGACAAGCAGATCAATAACATGGCTGACGAACTTGTGGAAATAGTTGAAAGACATTTTAATTCTTAACACAATTGAAATACAGATAATTATCGGGAATAAATAAAAAATTAAAAAATCGAAACTATTACTCCGTTTATCTACTGGCAGGAGAAAAGAATATAATGTTATTTTTTGTTGCTCTTGCCTAAACAATTCTAAACCTGTCTGAATCAAAATTTTTATATTTTTATTGAAATTATGGGGTGACTCCAGAAAGGAAAAATATCTTGACATACAATAAAAAAAATATTAATAGCCACACTCCATCGGGGCATAGCGCAGTTTGGTTAGCGCACCTGCCTTGGGAGCAGGGGGTCGGGGGTTCAAATCCCTCTGCCCCGATTTCACTTCCATATAATCAATATTTTTAATATGATATTATTTTAACAACTACTTTATAGTGCCAAACCACATATTCCCCGCATCATCCCATAATTTTATCAATTGTTTACGAAACTGTTTTTATTCCCGAAAATTACCATTAAAACAATTTGCGGTTCAATATTGGAAAAAACTAATATTTTCCAAAAATGAATAGGGAACTCATGCAATCTTTTTTCTTTTCCAGCCTCCTTTACAAAACAAAATAATTCCTATAACAGATGTTACAAAATTTGATACGGGAAATGCAATCCATATCCCCGTTACATTATGAAAAACAAATTTCGAGAGAATTAAGCAAAGCGGCAATCTTAAAATCCACATTGTTAAAACCGTAAGCAACATGGATATCATAGTATTGCCGGAACCTCTGAAAGTTCCATTTAATGAAATTTGAATTCCGAGAAAACCGAAACCTATTGATAATATTTTTATAAATGTCACTGTTAGTTTTATAGCGTCGGAATCGTGAGGAATAAAAAAACCTGCAATTTCTTTTGAACATATAAAAAAAATTATTCCCAAAGAGAAAAATACCGTAAATGCAGTTAGAAAACTTACTTTTGCCACTTCTTCCGCAATTTTTTCTCTACCTGCACCTATTTTTTGCCCCACAAGAGTGGAAGTTGCCGTACTCAAACCTACTCCTATAATAACAATAAATGTGAAAACCCTGATCCCAATTCCGTAAGATGCCAACTGGTTAGTTCCGAATGTTGCAACAATTGCAGTTATTAACGCCATTACCAAACCTCTTGAAAAATATTCCACCGATACGGGCACACCTAATTTAAAAATTTTTTTCAAGAGAATAAAATCAGGTTTATAAGATTTAAAGCTTATTTTGATTCCGCAACTTCCTTTGAAAAGATAGTAGATTCCTAATACAGATGCAATAAATTGCGAAATAATCGTGGCAATTGCCGCACCGTTAACACCCATTGCAGGAACTTTGTAAAATCCGAATATAAAAACAGGGTCCAAAACCGAATTCAACAGAACCGTCATAAAAACTATTTTTGCAGGAAGCTTTACATTACCAACTCCTTGAGAAAGCGACTGAAATGTCATAAATAGAAATAAAAATATTCCACCTATAAAAGAAAGTTTCAAATAAGACACTGCAC
>WGCT01000389.1 GCA_015493625.1 Draconibacterium sp.
TATTCGCAATTTTTATTTTATCTTTAAATCATTGAAAAAAGAGAAATATGAACACAAAATATTTACGACTGGTTTGTATTGGCATTTTTATTAGCACTTCTGTTTTTGCACAATATCCTAAACCGGAAAATAAACTCGACCGAAAGATTATGTCGTTTCTCGAGGAGAATGCGAATAACTGGCGCGACATGAATATCCCGCTTTCCGACGGAAAAATTATTTACGACATTATCGTTCAGAACGGTTATAAAAATGTGGTTGAGATAGGAACTTCAACCGGCCACTCGGCCATTTGGATTGCCTGGGCATTGAGTAAAACCGGAGGAAAATTAACGACCATTGAGATAGATAAAAAGCGCTATTTTCAAGCAAAAGCAAACTTTAAAAAGGCAGGAGTCTCGAAATTTATTAATACAAAATTGGCCGATGCACACGATTTGGTTCCTAAACTGAAGGGAAAATACGATTTCGTTTTCTGCGATGCCGACAAATATTGGTATAAAAATTATTTTATTGCCTTAGACCCAAAACTTAAACGCGGCGGATGTTTTGTTGCTCACAGCACCATTGCACAGGTAAATGGCATTAAAGAGTTTCTTGATTATGTGGAGAGTTTAAAAAACTATGAAACAATTCTCGATAAATCGGGGCCTTCGGGAATGTCGATTAGTTACAAAAAATAAAGCCGGTAAATTACCGGCTTCCTGCTGAGGTTCCTGGCGGAGTCGAACCGCCGTACACGGTTTTGCAGACCGCTGCCTAGCCACTCGGCCAAGGAACCTTATACGTTTTCGGTGTGCAAAGCTAAAAAAAAATCCAATTTCCGCAATAGTATTTTAAAAGAAACCATTGTTTAAAATAACATCAATTGAAATTGGTTAAAGTTAAAGACGATTCTCGAGGACGATATATCGGTTTTATTGGCAAAGCTTGTTTTTTCTGAAAAATCATCACTGCCGCGAAAGGGTAACACTAACTCTATCAATCTCTCCTCCCATTGGAGGATTCAATTTCGAAACTTTTACTTTAGCATTTTCCAGCATCGGAAACTCACGAAACAGAGCATCCAATATTCGTTCGGCTACATTTTCCAACAACCGCGACTTTATACTCATCTCTTTTTTTACAAGAGTATATGCCGCCTGATAATTAAGTGCATCGGTTAAATCGTCAGAAACCGAAGCTTTTTTACAATCGGTGTTCATCTGTAAATCAACAATAAAATCGTTTCCTACAATTTGTTCGGTTTCGAAATGGCCATGATAGGCATAAAAACGCATTCCCTCAATTTCAATAAGTCCCATTGTTTTTTTTACGAAATTAAAAATAAGTCATTAATGTCGATAATTATTGTTGCAGTTAATCGTTCTCACAAATCATTTCTTAATTTTGTTGCCTTTAACAGAGGTAAACAAGTTGGATATGGCAGAAAAAAGCAACATTACAAATAACTCAGAGGTTCAAAAAAAGGCAAACTTTATCGACCTGCAAATAGAGGAAGATTTAAAAGCCGGGAAAAATAATAACCGTGTTCATACTCGGTTTCCTCCCGAGCCCAACGGATATTTACATATTGGGCACGCAAAGTCGATTTGCCTCAATTTTGGAATTGCTGAGAAATTCGGTGGTAAAACAAATTTGCGTTTCGACGATACCAATCCTTCAAAAGAGGAGACTGAATATGTTGAGTCGATAAAAGATGATATTCGTTGGCTTGGCTTCGACTGGGAAGACCGGCTGTATTTTACGTCCGACTACTTCGACAAGTTATTCGAATTTGCCATTCAATTAATAAAAGATGGTAAAGCGTATGTCGACGATCAGGATGCCGAAACAATTGCCTCGCAAAAAGGTACGCCAACCCGGCCGGGAACAGAGAGCCCGTTTCGGAATCGTTCGGTAGAAGAAAATTTAGATTTATTCAGGCGAATGGCTGCCGGCGAATTCGATGAAGGAAGCCACGTTTTACGCGCCAAAATAGATATGTCATCGCCAAATATGCACATGCGCGACCCGTTTATTTACAGGATAATTAAAGCACACCATCATCGTACAGGCGATAAATGGAAAATTTACCCGATGTACGATTTTGCACACGGGCAAAGCGATTACTGGGAAGGAATAACGCACTCGATTTGCACATTGGAGTTTGAGGTACACAGGCCGTTGTACAACTGGTTTATCGACCAGTTGCAAGAGACCGATTATCGCCCGCGCCAAATTGAATTTGCCCGGTTAAACCTGAACTACACGGTTATGAGCAAACGCAAACTGCTTGAGCTGGTAAAAGACGGACACGTAAAGGGGTGGGACGACCCACGGATGCCAACGATTTCCGGACTCCGGCGACGCGGCTATACGCCTGAATCGATAAGGAATTTTGCCGATAAAGTTGGCGTAACAAAAGTAGATGGCGTAATTGATGTTTCGCTTTTGGAGTTCAGCATAAAAGAGCACCTCAACAAAACAGCACAACGTGTTATGGGCGTTTTAAATCCGCTAAAAGTTGTAATTACAAACTATCCCGAAGGTGAATCGGAAGAGCTGGATGCAGTTAATAATCCGGAAGACGAAAGTATGGGTAAACGGAAAGTTCCTTTTTCGCGCGAACTTTTTATTGAACGTGATGATTTTATGGAAAACCCGCCACGAAAGTTTTTTAGACTGGGACCGGGACGCGAGGTGCGGTTGCGCTACGCCTATTACATTACCTGTAACGATGTAATTAAAGACGAAAATGGTGAAATAACAGAGCTACATTGTACTTACGACCCGGCAACAAAAGGAGGTAATTCGCCCGATGGAAGAAAAGTGAAAGCCACTTTACACTGGGTTTCGGTTAACCATGCTGTTCAAACAGAAGTGCGCCTATACGACAGACTTTTTAACGATGAGAATCCACTTGGGCATAAAGGCGTTGATTTTAAAGAGTTTATGAACCCCGAATCGTTAAAGGTTTTACCCAACTGTTTTATCGAACCTTTTGTAAAAGATGCAAAGCCACTTGACCATTTTCAGTTTGAAAGGTTGGGGTATTTTAATGTCGATTTAGATTCAACAAAAGAAAAAATAGTTTTTAACCGTACCGTTGCCCTGCGCGATTCGTGGGCAAAATCGCAAAAAAGGAACTAAACGTTGCTCTTTTTTATTGGTTGTATTGAAGTGTGTTTTGTGAAATTACGAAAGAGTATTTCTCAATAAAATGGAATAAAGGTATTTTTTACCGATTCAAATCACGCATTAACCGAATGGGAACTTCGTTTTTTTATGTTGTTTCTTACATTTGGTCAATAATATAATCAATGTTATTATGAATACTGAATCGAAAGGCAATAGTAATTCAAGAATAGTTTTCGCTTTTGTTTTAATTGGAGTGGGTGTTCTTTGGGCACTTCGCAAGCTTGGCATTTATTTCGAGTTCCCCGATATTTTTTGGGAGAATATTATTTTTCCGTTGCGCGATTTCTTTTCCCGCATCAGTTGTTTCCTATTCTCGTGGCCAATGCTTCTTATTATTATCGGGGGAATATTGCTTATCGGCAAACGTTCGTCGGGGTACGTATTTTTAATTGTTGGAGGTGTTTTTATTCTGCCTAAAATATTCTCTTTTACCGGGTTAACAATGTCGCTTTTTTTGCCGGTACTATTAATTGGCATTGGAGTAGCAATTGTTGCAAAACGAGTTTAGCGGCACTATAAATTAAAAAAATTACTATGGTAACAGAAAAACCAAAAGAGATGGAAAACCAGAGATCATCGGATAAAAGACTCTATTTTGGAGTGGCTCTTATTCTTTTTGGAGGGCTTCTGGTTTTAGAGAAGTTGGATATTATTCCCAGTTCGTTAAATGACATTTTAATTTCGTGGCAAATGTTATTAATTGCCATCGGAGTTTTTTCTTTAATTGGAGGAAACAAAACTTCGGGAACAATTCTCGTTGTAATTGGCAGTTTCTTCCTTATTCCCGATATTATTCACATTCCTTACGAAATAAGGCAAATTGGCTGGCCACTCTTTATTATTGCTGTTGGAGTAGTTCTGTTAATTACCCATTCGAGAAAAAGAAATTCAGTTGCTGCAGCAAAAGAAAACGGGAAACCGGAGATTGATTACTTCGACGATTTTGTAATATTTGGAGGACGCGAAGTTTTGGTGAATTCACAAAATTTTTACGGCGGAAAAACAACATCGATGTTTGGAGGAACAGAATACGATTTCAGACAGGCACAGCTTTCGCAAAATGGAGCGGTAATCGACTCTGTTAGTATTTTTGGAGGGTGTAGCTTTAAAGTGCCGCACGACTGGACCATTAAAAATGAAGTAACGGCAGTATTTGGTGCTTTCTCCGATAAACGGGGCTCGTCGATAAACCACATTGTTCCCGACACTTCGAAAACACTTATTATTAGAGGGTTTACTGCTTTTGGCGGAATAGAAATTAAACATTTCTAAAATGAACTTCCGGCACCCGTTTATAACTAATCCACGACTTGCTATTTACTACAGCGCATTTTGGCTGGTTGCTGCTACAATTTTGGTTTTAATTTCCATTTTTGCTAATAACACGCCGGTTGATGTTGCCATTATCGATATCTTTTCGTTCGTAATTTTTTATGCTTTAGTGGGGTCTTCAATTTGGTACGTAATAAAATTTGCAACCCTCGAAGACCATACCATCCCCAACATTTTGCTGGCTCATTTAATTGCTGCATCGATAATTGTTTTTATCTGGCTCTATTTTGGTGCCGTATTATCAAAAATTATTCATCCCAACTCAAAAGAGGTTAAAGAGAGTTCGTTAGTGTGGCAGCTATTCTCGGGCTATTTTATCTACCTTATTTATGTGGTATTTTTCTATGCGGTCAACTATTATCAAGGGTTTAAAGAGAAAGTTCAAAATGAAGTAAAACTAAAGTCGCTTGTAAAAGAGGCCGAACTACACGCATTAAAGTCGCAAATAAATCCGCATTTTCTGTTTAACAGTTTAAACAGCATTTCGTCGTTAACAATGACCAACCCGTCGCGGGCACAAGAGATGGTAATAAACCTTTCGCAACTGATGCGTTACTCGTTAAAGCATAACCAACAGGAAACCGTTTCGTTTCAACAAGAGATTGAGAATAACAAACTTTATTTAAATATTGAAAAAGTACGGTTCGGGAGCAAACTAAATCCGGTGTTTGCCATCGAGAAGAACTGTTTAAATGCCCTGATTCCAAATATGATTTTACAACCTCTTTACGAAAATGCAATAAAATATGGCGTGTACGAAGCAACCGAAACGGTTGATATAATTACACATTGCCGATGCAGCAA
>WGCT01000390.1 GCA_015493625.1 Draconibacterium sp.
TCTAAACGACAATTTTTTATTGCAAAACCAGTTACGAATTGTAAAAAAATAAACGGAAAGTTAACGATGCGAAAACATTGGGCCGTTTTATTAAGGAATTTGAAGCACTTATTCGTAAAGAGATTGAATATTATTTATGTTTGCATTGTAGGTGGGAACGAAATAGTGTGTAAATAATTTATCATACAATTTCCGTTTTGTTTACATAAACTGTTTAATATGAGTGCAAAGAGTAGTGAAAAAAATAAAAAAAGTTGGTTTAAAAAATTGATTGACTCTGTTCTTGTGGGTTTTCTAATAGCCCTTTCGTATTTGCCTTTCTGGGTATTATTTGGTATTTCCGATTTCTTTTATTTGGTATTTAAATATGTAATACAATACCGGCGCAATGTAATTAACCAAAATATAAAAAACTCGTTTCCCGAAAAAACCGAAGCCGAGAGAGAAGAAATTGCCTCCCGGTTTTACCATCATTTGTGCGATGTAATGGTAGAAACTATTAAAGCTTACAGCATGAATACAAAGCAGATGGACAAACATGTTCAATTTCCTGATGCTAAATTGCTAAACGACCATTACAATAAGGGGAAAGGTGTTATTCTGGTGGGAATGCACTATAACAACTGGGAGTGGAACGGTATTTTACAGGAACATGCAAAACCCCGGATTATTGTTTTATACAACCCAATAAGAGGGAACGATGCGCTTGAACACTTTCTACTAAGATTAAGAACGAAATGGGGTGCCGAGGTTATTCCTGTAAACAGGACGAGGCGTTTGTTGGTTGAACTTTCAAGGATGGAGCACCCGGCAACTCTGGCTCTGGGTGCCGACCAAACGTCGCTGGCCAACTCAAAATTCTGGACCATATTTATGAATCAGGAGAGTCCGTTTTTTTCAGGGCCCGAAAAAATTGCAGCTTACACAAACTACGCTGTTGTTTTCCACTATATGAAAAAGATAAAACGGGGAAAATATGAAGTTGAATTTATTCCTCTTTTCGAAAATCCGAAAGAGGTAAAACCCGAGGAAATTATGCTCGCATATATTCGCAAAATGGAAGAGATAATACGAAAAGAACCCGAGTATTATTTATGGTCGCATCGCCGGTGGAAACATAAACGCCCCGAAAATATCCCGTTAACATTGTAATCAATACTTCGTTAGATTTTTGTTTCTCGCAAAGCCGCAAAGTCGCAAAGGTCTGATTTTTAGCAAATTACGACAATCACCTTATGCCTTGTAATTCTCTGTTTATGAGATACTTATAAAAATATACCGAACCATTATGTAATAATTAAGATAAATTATTGTTTTATAAATTTTACAACATCGCCCGAGTTTGAAGTAATAAAATAGCAGCCGTTTTTAAAATTTCGAATATCTATTTTTTGCGTTGCACGCTCTTTTATCTGAAAATTTTTCACCTGTTTTCCTGTCTCGTCGATAATGTATAACGTGCTTCCCAACAGTCTGTTATCGACTGATATGTTTAAATACTCCTTCAATGCCGGGTTTGGATAAACTTTTATATTTGTTCTCTCTTTTTGCTGTACAGCAACATCGGCCGAAGTTCCTTCCCAGCCTGCCAGTCGACTCCATAACCACCAGGCAGCGTATGCTTTTAGATTTCCGTTTAACGGTTTTGTATGTGCCGGCGAACAGTCGTACCAGTCCACTCCTTTTGTGTGCTTGTTTTGCCACTCTTCCGCCCAGTTTCCCAGTTTTTCAGAACCGTTTCCATCGCGATAATACGAGCAGTCATCGTTTGTGAATTCAAAAAACTTTCCGTCGGGGTCGTACCGTTCAATGTCGTGAAAGTCGTAAAGTACTTTATTGTGTGCTTTGCAATAATCCCGAATTTGTTGATTGTTTGTTTTTAAATCTGCATCGCTCCAAATGTCGGAGTGCCCTGTCATATAAACAAAAGTAATTTTCGGATAATCTTTTTCCAGCTCATCCATTTTGTCGAGATAAGTTTGAACTCCGTCCTGTGTGTTATCCGACATTCCTCCGCACCACGACCAAATTACAACGTTTACATCGGAATGGTTGGTGGCATTTAAATAGGTGCGTGTTCGCGACGCCCAGGTTGTATCGCCGTTGTGCCCCAAATCGCCCGGCACAAACCGGTCGTCAATATCGAGCGCTCCTTCCTGTGGCCCGTCGTGCCAACTATAAAGCCCGGTTCCCCCCTTAAAATCGTCGAGCTTATCCATCCCCGAAATAAGCTGACTTCCGTGAGATGTGTGCCCGTAAACAATATGTAGCGACTGTTTCGCTTTGTTAATTACTGATTGGGGAATTGAGTCGATTTTTGTACAATTATGGTCGATAATAATTGATTGCGAAAAAATAGTTCCGAAAGAAAACAGAAATAGCAGGGTCAGATTAATCATTTTCATTTGTATAAAATTTAAGGTTGGTTTTAAACTGTATTGAACGATACAATTTATAACTTTTGCTGCAAGAATACAAGGGCCTTAAAAAGAAGAATGTCTGCCTCGAATTATTCTGAATTGTTCTACGAATCTTAATCCTTGTTTTAGTGGAAGTTGGTTTCTGACTTTAGGTAAATGTCTAGGTTTCGGATTACCTTATTCAGGTCTTAATCCTTGTTTTAGTGGAAGTTGGTTTCTGACCGTGATTTTGATGTGAATAATAC
>WGCT01000391.1 GCA_015493625.1 Draconibacterium sp.
ATATTATAGAACATAAATACCCTAATTAAACACATGATATACTACAAGAACCCTTAATTGATGTTTTAAAAAGTGCAAATTTTATTGTTTAATTTTTTCGACAAGTAATTTATCTATAATAAAATTCGAGGTTTTAATGGCTCCTGAATCATTAAAATGCATTGCATCTTTCCAGTTCAACTCATCGTCAATTATTGATTCCGGGAGAATAATAATGTCTCCTAAAGATTTGTAATAATCGAACAACAAAGGCTTTTTTAAGTTAGAGCCAGATTCGGGAAGATATAAAAATAGAATCTTACAACTGTTTTGCTTTGCAAGTTTTACAATTTTTTCGAGATAGTGTTTAGAGTAATTTCGTTCTATTTTACTAATGTAAGATGGCTTTGAATTTGCAATTCTTTTTTTCCAAACTGCCCTATTCTCCAATACAATATTATGTTCAACTTTTTGTGACGATTGACGGTATCCAAACGGCGAGAATTTTTGCAGATGAGTAGTATTGGTATTAAAAACCAGATGTTTAACATACTCAAACCGTACAGTTATTCCTTTCCAGATATTTGAAATATAACGTTGATTGAATAGAACCAATGAGCTAAAAAGACCGGTTGTGCTTGCTAAATATGGAAAAACAGGATGGCTCTTTTTGGGTTCGTCTTCATAAACTTCAACCACAACAATTTTAGGTTTTTTATTCTCAAACAGATCTTTTAACATAACATACTGAATATCGCGACCACGCCTGCAATATCCGAAATTTGCAACCGACATTTTCTCCCCGCTTTTTTTGTTAAGCTCTTTTTCTATCATCCCGTCCATAATTGCACAACCTGTTTGCGAAGCGCCCGAAAAAACAACATCAACATTTCTGTTGTCGATAAAAATGCGGTTATAAATCCAACTTGCTTTATTGTCGCACTCGCCTTTTACAAAGTTGTAACTAAATTTCTTTTCAACCGGAACAAGAAAAAGAGCTACAATTCCAATATATACAGGAATAAAAAAGAATATAATATGTTTAATAAATTGTTTCATTTTAAAACTGAAAATAGATAAAACTGGGTGCAGAGTTTATAACTCCGAAGAATAAAATCGCCATAAAAACCACATAATAAAAACTCCAACGTACAGGCTTTGGCGAATTCTCCAATAAATCGGCAAAGGTTCTTTCTCCAATAAAAAGTTCGATAATTATAAATACCGGAAAAACAAAAACCAACACCCTGCCTTGTTCGGTAAAATTCCCATTTTCGGATATTAACCTGATAAAACCAGTTAAGTTTTTTGCACCTGCCGAAAAAATTGTTGCCGTTAATTTTTGCAAGTGCGTTAACGATTCGGCCCTAAAAAACAGCCACGATAAATTAACCAAAACAAAAGTAAGTATCAATCCTAAAACACTTTTTACCCTTTTGTTAATATGTATCAGTTTCGAAACCTGCTGTTCAATAATATAAAATAGTCCGTGAATTCCTCCCCATAAAACGAATGTAATGTTTGCACCGTGCCACAGTCCCGAGACTAAAAATGTTATCAAAATATTTCGTTTGTGATGATTGCTTTTTGATCCCCCCATCGGGATGTAAACATAATCGCGAAACCAGGTTGATAGCGAGATGTGCCACCTGTGCCAGAAACTGTGAAATGAATTTGCAAAATACGGCGTGCGGAAATTTATCATCAACTCAATTGAAAACAGCCGGGCAGTACCAATGGCAATGTCGGAGTAACCCGAGAAATCGCTGTAAATTTGAAAGCCAAAAAGAAATGTTGCAAAAATAACTCCCCACCCTGTAAAATTATTTGGATTTGCATAAACCGAATCAACAATTACCGAAAGTTGGTCGGCAATTACCATTTTTTTAAACAGCCCCCACAAAATTAGTTTCAGTCCCGATGTTGCTTGTGGGTATGAAAAAACGGGTCGTTTTTCGAACTGCGGAATTAGCTTGGCTGCCCGTTCAATTGGGCCTGCAACAAGTTGTGGAAAAAATGCAACAAACGTAAAAAATGTAAGCGCCGAATTTGTGGGCTCAATTTTACGTTTATAAATGTCGATGGTGTAGCTCAGTGTTTGAAAAGTGTAAAAACTAATTCCAACCGGCAAAATAATATGCAACGTATTCCAGTGGTGGCTTTCGGTAGTAAAA
>WGCT01000392.1 GCA_015493625.1 Draconibacterium sp.
GTATAGTCCATGTGATTTGAAAATTTAAAAGTTCACTTGCAATCTTGTTTAAATTCTGAATCTTATCTTTTTTAGATATCCAAATTATCAATGGCACTACTATTCCAAGAATTGGAAAAAATATAAAACTTAATGCAGATAAATTTAAACTTGTAAGAAAACCTTTGTCTGTTGTTGCAGTCCAGTCAACAATTTCATCTGGTGTTACATTAAATGCTAATGCGAGTCTCCTAAGTGAATCGCCTCTTGGTTCAGTTTCTCCATTTTCAATCCTCTGAATTGTTCTTAAACTTAATCCTGATTTTTCTCCTAATTCTTCCTGTGAGAAGCCCTTTCGATTTCTCAGTTCTTTAATTTTTTTTGCCAATTCTTTGTTCTTCATTTTTTAATTTTAACTATTTAGAACAAATGTAGATTCTGGTCTTATTGTTTGTTGCGTCATGCTTATGTCATTATTACGTCATTTGCGCGATTGGCTTAATTTGCAGCTTTTTTAATATGACACACAACTAATTTATATGTACACCTTTTATTAAATCCCATGGAAGATAAGTAAAAAAGCATCCCATGATTTATTGTTTTATAGTGTTTTAACTTAATATTTGTGCCTCTATCCCGATGGTGATTTATTCCAAAACGGCTTTAAATATGTTGCTAACTATTTTTATCTCTTTATCTTCAGTTAAAGCGGTCGACTAAAATATTTTCGTTTATAA
Organism: Draconibacterium sp.; assembly: GCA_015493625.1. Taxonomy (GTDB): domain Bacteria; phylum Bacteroidota; class Bacteroidia; order Bacteroidales; family Prolixibacteraceae; genus Draconibacterium. The sequence continues at coordinate 717 of WGCT01000392.1, forward strand.
ACAAAAAATCCTACAAAAGCCATTAGTGTTATAGCCATACCTGCCGGATACGAAATTTCCTTCGGGAGCGAAAAACCTTCGGGGGCCAGCATAAGGTAGGTTGTTGTTACTGCGGTCATAAAAAGTGCCGGAATCAGCGCAATCCAATAAAGCTTTTTTTCCTGAAGAAGAAAAACAGAGATTGCCCAAAGCACAATCATTGCGAGCGTTTGGTTCGACCAGGCAAAGTACCGCCATATAATTCCAAAATGAATTTGGGTAAGAAGAAATGCGATTACAAAAAGAGGGATACTTACAAACAGCCGGTTTTTTATTGGGCTTTGATTAAATTTTAGAAAGTCGGAGATAATTAATCGTGCGCTTCGGAATGCTGTGTCGCCCGAAGTAATTGGTGCGGCCACCACACCCAAAAGGGCAAGAACTCCGCCAAATGTTCCCAGCAGCGAATTCGAAATTTCGTTAACAATAAATGCGGCATTCTCATTGTTGGCAACCATAACATCGTTTAGTTCTCTTATTCCGCCAAAGAAACTCATACTTATTGCTGCCCAAATTAATGCTACCACACCCTCCGAAATCATAGCTCCGTAAAACACAGGCCGGCCATGTTTTTCGTTTTTAATGCAGCGCGCCATTAATGGCGATTGCGTAGAATGAAACCCCGAAATTGCACCACAAGCAATGGTAATAAACAGCATCGGGAAAATTGGAAACTTATCGGAGTTGGTGTGGAAATTATGCAGGTTTGCCAGGTTTAGTTCCGGAATATGATATCCTTTAATAAAAAGTGCAGTTATTAAACCCACTGCCATAAAAAGCAACGACAGACCAAAAACCGGATAAATCCGCCCAATAATTTTATCGATGGGCAGCATGGTTGCCAACAGATAATATGCAAAAATAATCCAAGTCCAAAAGGTTACTGAAGCAAAATTGGGCGTAATTCCCGAAAGAATTTTAGCCGGCCCCATTATAAAAACCACACCAACCAGCAACATTAAAATAACGGTAAACCCGCGCATAAACTGTTTGGTAGCATTTCCCATGTAAATTCCTACAATCTCGGTAATACTTAGTCCGTTGTGTTTTACCGATAACATTCCGGAGAAAAAGTCGTGGGTAGCACCGGCAAAAACAGAGCCGAGAGCAATCCAAATAAATGCTACCGGCCCCCACATTGCACCGGCCACAGCTCCAAAAATAGGGCCGAGTCCGGCAATGTTTAAAAACTGAATCAGAAAAATTTTCCAGGTGGGAAGCGGCATGTAATCAACACCGTCTTCCATGGTGTAGGCCGGCGTTTCCCTTGTGGGATCGACATCGGCAAAACGTTCTACAAATTTCGAATAAAATAAATACCCCAAAAGCAAAACCAGCAGTCCGATAAAAAAGGTAATCATAATTTGTTTATTTAAGTTAGTGTCAGGTCAAATATAATACGATGCGCTGTCATTGTTGTCCATCATCCGACAGAATTGTATCTCTCTATATCAAGAGATTGCGAAATAAGTTCGGAATGACGAATCCAAGATTTTACACTTAACTTGACATTAAGTAATTTTTTAATCAATCTATTCAAATTCAATAACTCCAAAATATTCGGGGCAGTGATAATCCGGATTTTCCGTTCCAATCGGGTTCCAGGTAACAAAATGGGGGTCGGAAGTTTCGTCGCCACATTTGTAAAAATTACCGGTTGCTTTTAATCCGTTAAGCGTTTTTAATTTATCGAATGTAAAACATTCAATCGGAATACGAATCATCATTTCCCAGTCGAAATTTCCGCTTTTTTCGGCAAACGGCCGGTTTCCCAATGTCGATTCAATTTTAATTTTTTCGGCAATAGCGGGCTCAATAGGCGTGCGGTTGTGGCGGCCTTCACCGTGGCCAATATGAATGGTACCAATACAATTAAACTCGAAATTGTAATAGCTTTTGCCATCAACCGAAATAAAGAATTCAACGGTGCTGTCTTTGTAAACATCGCCGTTTGTGCGGGTCTCCTGTGCCAGAATATTTTTTTCGTTTACATAATACTTTAGCCATATTTCGTCTCCTGTGTGTGCAATTCGAAACTTTAATCCCGGCCGATACGGAAAATCTTTTTCCCAATTTAGAACATCAATTGCTATTTGTTCTGTTGCAGTTTCAAGAAGGGTTCCGGTTTCAGACAGCGAAACAGGCGAATTTGGCGTTACTTTTTTTACAATAAGTGTTTTCATTCATGTAGGTGTAAATTGTTATTTCTTCGTACAAATATACTATACTCAATCCATTTAGCTTTTCGGAATCCCGATATATATTGGGATAATATTATTTTTTTCTTCAACAAGACAACTAACTTAAATGTCTTTTTGTGACCTCGGGGTTTTACCCCGAATTGTTTAATTCGGCTTCAAGAACATCTCTTATTTGCAAAAAGTTTTCCTCGAGCTTTAGCATGTTTTCAATAAAAAAATTGAAGATGTTGGGCCATTGATTCCGGCGATGCAAATCCACCTCGTCGAGAATTGTAAAAATTCGACAAACCTCTTGCCCACTATCGGGGCGTTGGTAATAAAACTCCCAGATTAATCCGTTTTCAAAACCCTCTTCAAGAACTGCTTTGTATTTTTCTAAAACTTCAAACGCTTTTAGCCGCAGTCGTTCGTTGCGATTGTGTAGTTCCAAAATAACTTTAGCACTATTCCTGTCAATATCGAAACGGAGTGCAACACTTTTAATTTTTGTGCGATGCAATATAAACTGTTTCTTTTTAAATTTTAAATTGGGGTGAACAGCACACCTGTGTTTAAAAAGCTGCCAAAAATCTGTTGTTAATTTTTTCTTCTCCTCTTTCGAATACATACTTTAAATAAACAAAAAAAAGTTGAAAATAGTATCATAATAATTTTTCGTTGAAGGTTGGAATAACCAACGTTATTATTTCTATTTTTGAAAACATTTTGCATGAATAACCGTTTGCACTAAAATTATAACGATGAATAGAATTCTTTTTTTAGTTATCGCTTTTTTTCTTTTAAAAACTGTTTCGGCTCAACTGGTTGAAGTCAGGTACGATTACAATAGTTTGGGCGATTGTATTTTTAGTGCAAACAACAACGCGCCGTTTCCGCTTTTTTTACATATCGATTTTGCCGATTTACAAAATACAACGTTCGACGAACCGCTTCCGTATGTAAAAATGCTCGACCCCGGGTTTAACAGTCTGTTTACACTTCAGCGCGATTTAAATGCCGGAGTTCCGCGTTTTAATTACCATATAAAAACATACCGTTCTAATCCGGTGTCGATAGTAAATCTCGATTTTCCCTATTTAATTCCGCTTAAACCGGGCACAAAAGTACATGCAAAAGAGGTGAAAGAGATTGATGGGTTTTGGGGAACCAAAGAGTTGAAATCGTGGATGGCATTTGGTTTTGCCGCTCAACCTGGCAATCAGGTTTTTTCGGCACGAAACGGTATTGTGGTCGAGGTGGCCGGACAAATGAAAGGTGGCGATCCACTGTTTTGGTACAATACCTGGAACAATGCAATTACTGTTTTGCAACCCGATGGAACATTAATTTGCTATAAAAATGTGGTGTCGAAACAGGTAAAAGTTGCACAAAAAATTTATGCCGGTCAGTTGCTTGGTGAAATTGCTCCGTACGAAAACGAACTCAAATTGCTTATTTATCAAAACAGTTTGGGCTCCGACGATTTACGTTTTATTATTCCAGAATTTTGTGTTTCGGAAAACGAGACAGAGATTTTGAATATTGAGAAAGAGTACACGGTTATTCACCCCAATTCGATTCGGGGATTGGAGATGACCAAGAAAGAGAAACGTAAAATATTGGGAAAATCGCGAAAATAAATTATTGAACTTAGTAGCTTATTAACATTCGAGTATTTTTTGGCTAGAGTTTAATAATTCAAGGCAGGTATCAATACTGTTTCTTTAAGTTTGTTGTTAGGCAATGTTATTTTTTTATTAGTCCAATTGTGAAATTCATTTCTGTATCAATTCCTTTTAAAAAATCATTAATTGTAGGTTCAACTTTAAAATCAGGTATAACGCCTGTTCCTTTTTTTTGTCCACCAACATCAAGTGCAAATCTTACAATCGGGATTTCAATTTCTATTTTAGTATTTGGTAGTGTCAAGGAAAATGAATATCCACTGGTATTTCCGTAATAACCACCGCCAACTTCTTCACCAATAAATGTTGCTTTTGTATAATTCTTTACCAATGAACAAAATTCAGCTCCACCAGAATATGTTACGCCTCCTGCTAATATATATAAATTACCCAAATAGGGATATTTTTGAGGTTTTGCAGGTTTCTAAATTTTTAGTTTTCTGATAAATTTTCCCGTCCTTTTATCATAATCGAATTCTTTATTAATCAATTTTTCAAATTCTTTATGGTCTTTTGGATCAGAATAGTCTGTGTATTGGTAAAATGAATAATGATTATTGTTTGTTTCCACATATTTGTATTTAGTGTAAGGTTTGTCTGTAAGAAACGAAAAAAGATAATCTTCATAACCTTCTGTTCCTCCACCATTTTTTCTAACATCAATAATCAAATTGTTAATATTCTTATTCCTAATTTCTTTAAAACTTGATCTAATAAATTTATGGAAATTTATTCTTGCATCTTTGTATTCGTTGCTATTAAAAGTTTGTATAGTTAAAATTCCTATCCCATTTTCTATTTTAAATTCAATAGGAAAATTAGCTTTATTCTTGCTGTTTCTGAAATCTTTAAAATAATTGACTAAAACACCTATCGAACAAGGTTGAATTGTAAGAGTTTTAATTGCACCCGTTGGGGATTTTACTTTTATTTTAAAATTTTTTGGTTTCCAATCAAAAGTTCTAGCATATAATTTTGAAAACCCAACATCATCTAACCAACGATATTTTGATGTAGTGATATAACCGTCAGAAGCAAATGTTTTAAATATTTGTTTAATTACATTATCTATTTCAATACCATTTATTTCCAATAATTCATATCCATTCAGATTATTTTTGCTCTTTTTATTGGAATTATATAAATAAGGTTTATTATCGATAAATTTCACTAAAAAAGGGAAATATTTCCCTTTTTTATAAAGTATTCTAGTGGTTTCGTCCGAAAGTGAAATGTCGCAATGGTCTTCATTGGTTATTTCAATAATCGGTGCTATAATATTATAAAATTCAAGTTCTGTTAAACTATCCTTTTCATTTATTTTATTTAAAATTTTTTGTTTTAAATTATAATAGTCACTTTCAGTAGTATACCAAAATAAACCCGTATGTGCTTCTTCTAATGCATTTGTGAGGATATTAAAATCTTCAATTAGATTTTCTTTATTATATCTCTTTATCCAACTAACATAGCCTTTTTCAGTAGCATAGCTATAA
>WGCT01000393.1 GCA_015493625.1 Draconibacterium sp.
GCTCAGGAGGGTGGTGTTAACTTTAAGATGTCCGATTTTATTGGGGTGAATACCAATGTTGCGTCGTACGACCAGCGGTTTATCGACGATTTGGGGAAATGTGCCAAATGGATACGCGAGTACCATTCGTGGGGTTTATACGAAGTTACCGATAACTATTACAGGTGGGACAACATTACTAAAACACCGTACAATTATACCTGGCCCGATCACAATAAATTTATGGATGAATGCAGGAATTTAGGAATAAATGTACTTATCGATGTTTTAAACAAGCCCGGGTGGGCAGGCTCTGCACGCGGTGCTTACTCGAAAGGAGATGGCTCGAAACCCGAGGATTATCTCGACCGGCTGGAGTTTATTGGGCAGTTGGTTGCCCGGTACGGAGCACAAAAAATAGATAAATCGTTACTCGAAACCGCCGATAAAGTGTCGGGACAAAACTATATAAAGTATTACGAAGACGATAACGAACCCAATTATTGGTGGGAAACACCAACCTGGCCGGCCGAGAAATATGCTGTGTATTGCAATGCTGTTCACGATGGTTATGGCGTTCAAACATCAGACGACTATCCTTTGTTGGGAATTAAATCGGTCGATTCGACAGCCATGCATGTTTTAGCCGGACTGGCAGAACGAAACCCTACATCGTATATTCAGAAAATAATAACGGCTTCGAAGGGGCGCATTCCGTTCGATGTAATTAATATTCATACCTATTGTAAAGACGAAAATGATGGTTACTCGCCCGAAAATGAAAAGTATGGAATTGAACAGAATTTGAGTGCTTTTATGCGTTGGTGCAGAACAAATTTACCCAATATTCCGGTTTGGATTACCGAATTTGGGTGGGATACCTATATGCTCGACAATAAACACTCGTACATTTATGCACCACAACCGCAGCAGGCAAATTATATTCTTCGTTCCTATTTCGTTGCACTAAAAATGGGGTTCGAAAAAGCATTTCTTTTTATGGGCAGCGACCCGAGCAGTAAAAGCACACAGCAGTTTGCAAGTAGCGGGTTGTTGATGGATAGAAACACCGGGTTGGCAAAAAAAATCTCGTATTACTATTTGGCTACCATGCAAAAGGTTTTAGGAGCTGCGACCCTTCGCAAAATTGTTTCGTACCGGGAAATGGTAGATGAAAATGAAGTGTACTGTTTTGAGTTTGTTAACGATTCGGCAGAACATATTTTTGCCCTCTGGACCCGTACAAAAAACTCGAAAACCGACAATGGAACCACTCTCCACTATTCGTTCGACATAGGTTACCAACCCGAATATGCCTATTCTGTTTTACCTAAAAACAAAAGCTATACAGGCGAAAAAGTGGAACACGAAATTCAGAATAACTCAATAGAATTAACACTTACCGAAACCCCGCAGTTTTTGGTTGTTGCCGAAAACAAAACATCGTCTATTAAAAATATCACACCAGCTATTCATTATAGAATTTATCCGAACCCGGCAAAGAATAATATTCATATTTCATTGCTTAACCCTCAAACTCAAAAAATAAAAATAGCTGTTTATTCTGTTGTTGGAAAATTGGAAAAAATAGTTGTTGATGGTTGTGTAAGGCAAGGTCCGCATAGTTTTAATGTTGGTGAGACATTAACTCGGGGCATCTATTTTGTAAAACTACAGGGAGAAACATTTAACTTTACAGAGAAGATTATAATTCAATAGGTGGATAAAAAGCCCACTTAATTGGGGAAGAAAAATAACCTCAATTAAACAATTTTGTTAGCAAAAAAGTAAAAGCTATATTTAGCTGTTTTTTGTTGAAATTGATATCGTATAATTATTCTTTTAAAGCAACACGGACGTGAAACCTTTTTTAGTTGACCCAAAATTTATTTAAAATAGATTTTTGTGGATATCAGAAGTTTTACGAACCTTTAAGTTTGTGAGTTTTTTTTTTGAAATTAAGTTATGGTATATCCTGATAGAGCAACCCGGCTACAGAGAGAAAATGAGCGTTTAAAAGCTCAGGTTGAAGAGCTGAAAAAATTGGAGCGCCAGCATAAGTTATCGGTTGAAGAGTTGAAAAGCACAACCGAGCGACTAAAAAAAATATTTGCTGCTGCTCCCGATGCTATTCTTATTCTTACTCACGATGGAACTTGTGTACATGTAAACAAAGTTGTTGAAGATGCACTTGGCTCTAAAATGGAAGACATTATCGGCAAAAATTTCTTTGAAATTTCGTTGTTATCTAAAACCGATCTTAATAAAGTAAAAACGGGAATAGAAGAGAATATAAAAGGTAAAAAATACGGACCGTTTGAAGTTTTGTATACCAGCAGAGATGGAAAGCAAAAGTTTTCCGACATCTTAATTTACCCCATAAAATTCGATGAGAACACGTTAAGCCTTGTGGTTATTCGCGATATTACAGAGCAAAAAAAATCGGCAAGAATTATTGCTGAAAACGAAAAGCGACTTTCGTTACACATCAATAAAACACCACTCGGATTTATTGAGTGGGATTTGGATTTTAAAGTAAGACAATGGAATCCGTCTGCCGAGCGAATTTTTGGATATACAAGAGAGGAAGCCATTGGTAAATATGTAAGTTTTATTCTGCCTCCATCGTCTTTGCCCAATGTTGAAAAGATATGGGATAAAATCCTTATATCGAAGAGAGGCAGAAAAAATATAAATAAAAATATAAAAAAAGGTGGCGATGTAATTTTGTGCGAATGGTTTAATTCGCGTTTGGTAAACAAAAATAACCAAGTTGTTTCAGTTGCCTCTTGGGTTCAGAATATTACCGAACGATCGCGTGCCGAAAAAATAAAAAAGGTACTTTACAACATCTCGAATGCGGTAAATACAACCGATAATCTTCATAAACTTATTGGTTTTATTCGCAATGAACTGAGTACCATAATAGATACAACCAACTTTTACATTGCCCTTTATAACGAAAAGAACGATACCATAACATTGCCTTTCTTTGTCGATGAGAAAGACAAGTTTACCGAAATACCGGCGGGGAAAACATTAACAAAATATGTGGTAAAAATTCAGAAACCTCTTTTGTTAAATTCCGAATTGCAGAGCGAGCTCGAAAGAAGAGGAGAGATGGAGATGGTTGGTGCCGATTCGAAAGTTTGGTTGGGAATACCGCTTAAAACCGAAGGCAAAGTTACAGGAGTTTTGGTGGTGCAAAGTTATACCGACGAGAATGCTTTTAACAGTGCCGATGTTAAAATGCTTGAGTTTGTTTCAGACCAGATAAGTCTTTCTATTAATCGCAAAAAAACGGAAGACGAGTTGGTTGCAGCGCTGAAAAAAGCAGAGGAGAGCGACAAACTAAAAACCGCTTTTTTACAAAATATGAGCCACGAAATAAGAACGCCAATGAGCGGAATTCTTGGTTTTACTTCGTTGCTGAAAGAGTCGGGAGATATAAATACTAAGCAGCTCGAGTATTTACGTATAATTGAGAAAAGCGGCGAGCGGATGCTTAACACCATAAACGATTTAATGGATATTTCGAAAGTTGAATCAGGCCAAATGGATGTTGAAAACAGTAAAATAAATATAAACGAATTAATTGATTATACGCAAACGTTTTTCTATCCCGAAGCAAAAGCAAAAGGGGTGGAAATCTCCTCACAAAAAGGATTGTCGCTGGAAGAGTCGGTTATTGTTTCAGACAAAGAGAAACTGTATGCAATATTGACGAACCTGGTAAAAAATGCAATAAAATATACGCCTAAAGGAATGATTCAGTTTGGCTACCGCACCCAAAAAAACAACCTCCTCTTTTTTGTAAAAGACAGTGGCATTGGAATTCCTAAAGAGGAGTTAAATACCGTTTTCGATAGGTTTGTTCAGGTTCATAAAAATTTATCGAGCGAGTACGAAGGAACCGGGTTGGGGTTGTCGATTACCAAAGCATATGTAGAAATGCTGGGTGGTACTATTGGAGTTAAGTCGGAATACGGCAAAGGTTCAGAATTTTATTTCGAGATTCCGTATAAAAAAGATGTGCTCGTTGAGAAAAAAACAAAGCCGGTAAAGGAACAAAAAACAGCTGGAAGTATTGGGCAAAAACAGATAAGAATTCTTATTGCCGAAGATGATGAAACCATTAGGAAATACCTCTCTATTGTGGTGCGAAAAATAAGTTCGGAAGTGATTTTTGCAAAAAATGGAATAGAAGCGGTTGAGATTTGTAAAACGAATGCTACTATCGATTTGGTTTTAATGGATATTAAAATGCCGGCGATGGATGGTTACGAAGCAACCCGACAAATTAGGAAGTTTAATAAAAGTGTTGTAATTGTTGCTCAAACGGCATTTTCGTTCGAGAGCGAACAGGAGAAAGCAAAGGTAGTGGGGTGCAACGACTACGTTACAAAACCGGTTACGCGAAATAAAATTATTGAAATAATAGGGAAATATCTTGTGTAGTTATTGTGGTAATGAAATGCTATTTTCTCCCCCTTTTAACTGAAATTCTTTTTCTTTCCAATAAAATATTCCGGTTGTACTTTCCGGAATAGAAACAATACCGGAAATTGTGCCATCGCTGTTCTTTGTGAGATTGACTGCAATTGAGCCCTTTGGATGTGGCATTTCTGCTTTTATAAAACTCAGCTCTCCAAAAGCTGGTTTAATCTCAATTTTATTAAATCTCGGAGATGCCGGCCGAATTCCGCATACTGTTGCCAGTAAATCGTAATTCGGGGTTGCCCCCCAAGCATGGCAATCGGAGCGTTCATCGTAATCGCCCTCTTCGAAAGTGGTAAGTCCTTTGGCAATCATGTCACGCCAAGGTGCCAGTTGTTCAATATATTGGTCGGCAAGCCCCACTTTTTGCATGGCCTGAAAAAGATAAAATTTAAAATATATTGTGCATTGAATGAGCGTTTTGTCAGTTAAAACACGCTGCATTACCTCTTTTTGTTTTTCCTTAGGAATTGCATCGGTTAAGACTCCCCATATATTTGTATGTTGCGAATAAGAGTTTTCGAATGGAGTCTCTTTTAACAGTTGTTTTTCTCTGTCGAAACAGTTATTAAAAACCGCTGTTTTTATAGATTTAGCCTGTTCTTTATAATGTTTAGCCTCATACGTTTTCCCAAAAAAATTAAATAGCTCCGATGCGCGGTCGAGTGAATAGGCATAGTTCAATGAAATGAGGGCCGAGTTACTTGTGTCAACACCGGCCGGACAGCCAACTAAGAATCCGGGAGACCAGTCAGAAAAATTAAACCAGTCGAGAGGCCCAACCATGCCGTTTTTGTCGATTCGTCTTTCGAACCAACCCAAAACTGCCTGAACCCCCGGTAAAAATTGTTTAACAAAAGCAGTGTCGTCGCGAAGCATAAAAAAGTCGTGAACCATATCGACCCAATACAACGAAAACGGGGGAGTAATTTGTGGCTCCGATGTAGGAGCACGCCCCATTGTAAGTCCTTCCGGAATACGCGAATTATCGATAAGTTGCAGTGCATTTCGCATTAATCGATCATCGCCTGTAACATACAGCGAAATTAACGATTGCAGCCGTGTGTCGCCAACATATTGCAGCTGTTCCCAGTACGGACAATCCATATACGTTTCTTCGGCACAAAGCCGTGCAGTACGCCACCCAACATCCCATATTTTTGAGACAGATAAGTTGTCGCATTTAAAAAAAGCGTTTTCTTTAAACGGATAAGCTGTAAAAATGCCATAATAATCTTCTAGTATAAGTGGTTCGTTTTGGGTCTCAATATCGAGTTGAATAAAACGGTAAGTACGAAGCCAAAGTGGCCTGAATTTTCTTTTGTCTCCTCCGTCGGGAATAAATAAATCATAATATCCGCGAATTTTCTTTCCCTCTGTAATGTTGCGGTTTCCCTTCGAACCATCTTTTGCAATTAATGCTTCGGCATAAGTAACTTTTATTTTACTGTATTTTCCTTTACTTACAATTATTTCCGGATAGCCAATAGTTAAATAAGTTTGGTCGAGAAGTAGCGACACTTTTGAATTCGCAGGAATTGTTAATCCTTTTTTCCCCGCTAAAAAGTCGGTGTCGCAAGTAATTTTATTGCTTCTTACTATTTTGTGTAATCGCTCTATTTTATGCTCCATTGGTGGAATTGTTCGTTTAACCAGTTTCCAGGGAGTACCATGCATATAACCATATCCGGCAACAAGAGTAATAATTTTTGGAGTTGCCCATTTTGAGTCATCAAAATTTTCTTTTTCCCAGTTCCATACTTTTTTTGTACCATCTATTCTGTCGCACGGACCTGCAACATAAAAATCTTCGACCATTTCTCGTGTTATTTCAATAGCCGAGTAGGCACTGTCGGCAATTACTTTCCAATTTGCAGTTCCTGTATTTAATTTATTTTCCAGTTCTCCCTTGGCTTGTAAAATAAATGCGGTTTTGTATGATAATTGAGCAACCGGCCTGAACTCTCCGAAATTAATAACCTCGGCTGCTATTGTATTTTTACCCTTTTTTAAATAGCTCGATATATTAACCGTTTCATATCTCCATCTATTTAATGTTCCTCGTGCAGGCCCATTCGAAACTTCCGTGCCATTAACAAAAAGCCGGTACCGGTTATCGGCCGAAACATAAATTATTGCCGTACTTTTAACGTCTTCTGTTTCAAAAGTATTCCGGAAATAAAAAACGCCATAATCGAAAACGGAAGTGGTTGGATGTGTTATCCACGAGGCATTCCACGAATGACGAATATGTCCCCAGTCGGTATTAATCAAAATGTTGCGCTCTTGTGAAAACAGAGAAATGGGAAGAGTAGAAATGGCAATAAAAAGAAAGATTGGTTTTAGTCTCATTTTAATTTCGTTGTTTGCTTTATTTCTTTTTCAGCAGAAAAATTTATTCGAATTTTTTATCTCGCTCCGTACAGTTTATTAATTATTGTTGTATGAAAATGTATTTATTTAAGTCGTTAATTGTTTTAGGTTTGGCTATAATCTTCCTGTTTTTGTCGAGGAGAAATAGTGTGGGTGTTCCGTAAATATTGTATTTATTGGCAACTTCTCCGTCCCAGCTTTTTAAATCGGAGAGGTTAAACCACGATTCAATGCCCAGCTCATCAACTTTTGCCTTCCACTCTTTTTCGGAAGTGTCTAACGAAACTGTTACAACTTCTACTCTTTTCTTATCTTGCTTGCTGTACCACTCTTTTATTTTTGGAATCATTAGGTTACAATGCGGACACCAACCTGCCCAGAAAATCAACAGGGTTGCCTCCTTTGCTACCTCCGACAAAGTAACCGGGTCGTCGTTCACATCGTTTAACGTAAAATCGGGAACCACGGTATTTATTTTCATCGTTTTATAAAACAGTAATCGCCGTTCTGCTGTGGTTTTATTGTCGGAGCTACATGTTGAATCGTTGTACTTGCCGGCTAAATAAACAAGCGCATTTTCAAGATTCAATTGTTCGAAACCCCGCATTAAAAAGTCGAGAATAAACTCGTAAACTTTTTCATCCTTTTCGGTGTTTGTGCAAATTACATCAGCACCTTTAATAAATTCCTGCTCTTGCTGTTCGCGTGTTAGCCCTTTTTTTGCATAACTCATTAAATACGTAAAAACAGTTGTCGAATAAATTGTTGTATTGATTAGCTCCTCATCGGTAAAATCGAGATGATTAAAAAATTCTGCTTTAAATATTTCGTCTCTTTTTTCGGCACTCAGTTTCCCATCGAGAAAAGGTTCGCGGTACATGGCAATTATTTTCGAAGCAAAAAAATTTTTATGTTGCCGAATTGTTTCCGAAATGTAGTTGTCACGCTTGTGCTGCAATTCATTGTATATTTTTGCCTGCTTCTCGGCTTCTGCCAAGTTATTCGTTTGCTGAAAATAGTTGAGTTCCATTTTGCTCTCTTTCAGCTGTTTCTTGAGATTAGACTCTTTTTTCTTAAAATCGAACCACACATTGTTTTCTTCCGATTGAATAATATTTAAACTGTCGTGCGGAGCTTTAAAATTGGTTTTAAAAAAAATATCTTCGTGGTTAAAAATAAAATCGATGTGCTGTGGCGGTTCGTTCATTAATTCCGCAACCCGGGTCTGCCCCAGAATAATACGGTACATTCCGGCAGGTGCGTTTTCGGGCAAAATAAACTCAATGTCAGCCGGTTGTTTTACTGATAAATTGTCGATTTTAAAGGTGTCTGTTTTTATTTGTTTGTCGCCTTTTAAAAGAAACAGATATACAATATTCTGCCTCTGGTTTTTAATGCGAAATTCTAATTTATGCGATTTTGCATTGGTAGAAAGTAGCAGGAAAGAAAACAGAACTGAAAAAAGCAGTTTCATAGTAAGTGCAATTTAAACTGTTGAATGATGCGATGCCAATTTAGTAATTTTGATTTAATCAAAAGAATAATACCCAAACAACCACAAATTGCCAATTCTCAGAAACCCAATTGGAATTAAGTATTTGAAAAACCAAAAACCCAATTGGGTTGTGATTATTCTCAATAATATGATTAACTTTTCAGCATGAAACGAGCATTAATAACAGGAGCATCGAAACGAATAGGCAAAGCTATTGCCGGGTTTCTTGCTGAGAACGGGTGGAGTATTGTTGTCCATTTCAATTCGTCAGAAAAACAAGCAAAAGAATTATCCGAAACTTTGCAATTAAAATATCCCAGTCAGAGTTTTGCTATTGCCAAAGCAAATCTTTTAAATACCGATGAAGTTGCCGAACTTGTCCCCAATATTATTTCCCGTTTTGGCGAATTCGATTTGCTAATTAACAACGCATCGGTTTTTAATGGGGGGGCAATAAAAGAAACTCCGGATGACCTGTTCGAAATGCAGATGAATGTTAACCTTAAAGCTCCTTTTATTCTTATGCGCGATTTTGCAAAGCACTGTAAAAGAGGAAATATTGTTAACCTTGTCGATACGAGAATTACTTCCAACAGATCGGATTTTGCCGCCTATTCACTTTCGAAAAAAGCACTTTGGGAATTGACCAAAATGGCTGCTTTGGAATTTGCCCCCGAAATTCGGGTAAATGCAATTGCACCGGGTGTTACTTTGCCTCCGGCAGATAAAGATGAGAATTATCTTAATAGTTTGGCAAGAAAGACTCCCATGAAAAAGGCGGGTGGGGTAGAACCAATTTTAAAAAGTATCGGCTATATTTTAGACAACAACCATTTAACCGGACAATTACTTTTTGCCGATGGTGGCGAGAATCTGGGAACTGCTCCCGGTTTTGCGAACCAAGAAAGATAAGAAACGATAAACTTAAACTGCTAATTATGACAAAAATAAGAGTTAAGAATCTGTTAATCAGAACCTACATTGGATTTAACCCCGATGAGTTAATAAACAAACAAGATGTAATTATTAACATTGAAATAGAAACCGATATTCCTGAGTTGGCAATGACAGCCGATGAACCTCACGACATTTTAGATTATAAAACAATTACAAAAAAGGTAATTGCATTGGTTCAGGAGGGGCGGTTTAAACTTCTCGAAGTACTTACCCAAAACATTCTTAATTTAATTATGAATGACAAGAAGGTGAAACGGGCAAAAGTTGAGGTAGATAAACCGCATGCACTTCGTTTTGCCGAATCGGTATCGGTTGAGATGGAAGCAAAAAGATAGTATTAAAATTTTAGTCATGCCCTGACTTCCCGTCAGGGTATGACTAACAG
>WGCT01000394.1 GCA_015493625.1 Draconibacterium sp.
ATTGTAAATGGTAGTACCGAAGCGTGGCATGTTCAGTTAGATAAGCGATATTTTAAATTGATAAAAGGGAAAAAATACAGATTGTTGTTTAAAGCAAAAGCTGAGACCGATACATCTCGAACGGTAAATGCGTATTTGGGAATGACAAAATCTCCCTGGTCGTCGTATAGCGGGACAAGTACGTTTTTGCTTACCGATACGTTTAAAACATATTCCATAATGTTCGATATGAATACCACCGACAGCCAGGCAAGAATTGCATTCGATTTTGGAAAATCTTCTGTTAATGTTTCGTTAAAAGACATTGTTTTAGAAACTGTTGTTCTTGTGCCTCCAACGGCAATAGAAAGTGTAAACAAATTTAAAACAGTTGTTTATCCTAACCCTGCAACCAATCAGTTTTACATTAATAATCTCGATGGTTTTGAAACGTGTACCATCACAAATTTAGGTGGTCAGGTATTTCGAAAAGAAAACCTGACTCCGTTTGTTAATCAAATTAATACAACGCATTTTTGCCCGGGAATTTACATCGTTCAGTTAAAAGGCAAAAATAGCTGTCATTCTGTAAAATTGTTAATAAATTAAATCATTGGTATACCCATTTCAAATAGGTTTTCAGGAATTGAATAACGCGAAATAACGAAGGAGTGAAATAAAATTCCTTTTTTTTATACACAGAAATACAGTTGTTAATAGTTCGTTTTGCAGAACTTTTTTTGAGTAAAACGAGGCAATCTATCTAATGCCCGGTCGGATGGGCTTGTACTGCTTATTCCTCTGTTGAAAAAGAGAAAATAGCAGATGTTTTAACCTTTTGATTTTTTCAAATTTAGCGTTCAGCCATTTTATTCTTTAATATTTATTGTTAGTTTTGTGATGCGTTTCTGTGTAAAGATATTATACATTTACTGCCGTTTTATTAAGTTGCAACAAGATTTGTTTATGTAACTGACAGGGCGGAGCTGTGAAATTTCATCATTTCAACACAAGG
The DNA here is from genome assembly GCA_015493625.1 of Draconibacterium sp. Lineage (GTDB taxonomy): Bacteria > Bacteroidota > Bacteroidia > Bacteroidales > Prolixibacteraceae > Draconibacterium. Next base: position 995 of record WGCT01000394.1, read on the forward strand.
TTATTCAATCGATTATAGCCGGTTTTAGTCATAATTTTTCAATATAAATTTTAATAAACTTAACCTTGCAAAACAGAGCATACTCCACAAATTTGCTCATGTATTGTTTTTCATATTTATCAGTCCTTCAATCCTTCAGCCCTTCAATCCTTCAGTCCTTCAATCCTTCAATCCTTCAGCCCTTCAGTTTTTCAATCCATTTAACGGTACAACAATTTAACAATGCTACAATCCATAATTAAATCCAAGACCCGAATTAAACTTCTGATAAAATTCTTTTTTATAAACAATAATCAAGGGTATTTGCGCGGATTGGAGAAAGAGTTTGGAGAGACCATTAATGCTATTCGCTACGAAGTAAACAGCTTTGTCGATGCGGGGTTGCTTACGTCCGAGCAGGAGGGAAACAAAAAAATATACAAAGCCAACACAAAACACCCTCTGTATAACGAACTCAGAGCAATAGTGCGTAAAACAATAGGTGTCGATCAAATTATCGATACGGTTACAAGCAAAATCGGGAATCTGAAAGCCGCTTATATTACGGGTAATTTTGCAAAAGGAGTTAATGCCGATGTAATTGAAATGGCATTGGTTGGCAACGAGCTTGACACGGATTATATCGATAAACTTGTATTAAAAGCCGAGGAATTAATTGAACGCAAAATTATGTACCTCACCATGACCGAAGAGAAGATGAAATACTTTTTTAAAGATAAACCCAATTTGCTAATTTGGAAAAGTGAGGAATAATAAAAAAGTCCTTATTTTCTCCCCTGGTTTCAGGAGAGATACCAGTTCAGTGAACCCTGCAATTTAGGAGTAACGAACTGAATTGTATTGGTTGAACTAATCCCGATGCACATTGGGACGTAAGGCAAGTGGGCAGGCAGGCAGAAGAGTAAACAAATAAAAGAAGTCCTTATTTTCTCCCCTATTTTTTAGGGGAGATGCCAGCGTAAGGCAAGTGGGCAGGCAGGCAGAGGGGTAACAAGTTTTGAAATACGAACTCGCTTGCATAAAACAACATTAGTAGTACGACCTCCCGACTCAGTGAATCGCAGTTTTCAGGAGTTTGCGAACTGAAAATTGACGAATGAACTAGTCCCTTGGAACGGGGAGGACAGAGGACGAAGGGAACCTACACTTGTCCGTCTACTGACGGAACTTTTAGCACATACATTATGAACAAAACACTAAAAAACAAAAAAGTAATAGTAACCATTTAGACATGGAGTCGAATGCGGATGGAAATACTTGCAATCGCAAAAATTATATATTTGTAATATGATTGAGCGCGTTGCATTAAAAAATATACCGACCTAAAGGTCTATTTTAAAAATGTAGCATAAGCAATTATCTTTGCTTAAAAAAATGCAAACTACTCACAATACGGCATTAGAAAATCACCTTTCATATGAATACATTAGTTTTGATAGAATTGTTTTGCGAGGCTACATTCAAAATTTATTTGTAGAAGGTTCAGTAATAAACTTGTTGCGTAACTTAGGCTTCTCTTGCCACTGCTGTCGCGCGATTGTATCGCGTGATAAGGATGTTAAGTAGCACCACACGATACAATCGTGCGGCAGCGAGGGTCAACTACACTTTCCGGCGGTGAATCGCAGCGGGTAAAACTGGCGGCAGAATTGGCAAAGCGCGACACTGGGAAAACAATTTATATTTTAGATGAACCCATAACTGGATTACATTTCGAAGACATTCGCGTGTTGCTGGAAGTGCTCAATAAATTGGTCGATAAAGGAAATACCGTAATTGTAATCGAACACAATATGGATGTTATTAAAGTTGCCGACCACATTATTGATGTTGGTCGGGAGGGCGGTAAAAACGGAGGTGAAATAATTTGTACATGCACACCTGAAGTGGTTATCAGAAGTCGGAAATCCTTTACTGCTAAATTTTTAAAAGAGGAGTTAAAAATGTCCTGTATTCAATAACAAATTTCATTAGGTGGCCGAAACAGACAGTCCTATTCAATGTCCTTGTTTCGCGAATTCATTGCAATGGAAAAGGAGAAATATTTTATGAAAAAGAACATTTTATTTATCGTATTTTTATTATTAATTACATCAATAAATTTACAAGCTCAGTTAGTAGGTCATTGGAGTTTTGATGATTCTACTAATCTACAAAAGGCAGAAGTTGGTAAAGATTTAGTTTTACATGGTAAACAAAAAGCCGTTTCAGGTACTAAAAAAGGAGATGGGGCTGTTCGTATTGGTGTTGGAAGTTATTATAAATTAGACCATGGTCTTTCAGCAACTAAAGGCAAAGAAAAAGTTAACGAATTTAGTCTAATTTTCGATGTTAAAATCCCCAAAGCATCTAAATGGTATGCTCTTTTCCAAACGGATTTGACAAATAAAGAAAATGCTACTTGTTTTATTAATCCTAAAGGGAACATCGGATCAAGCAAAACAAATTATGCGCCTACAGCGCTGAAGGCGAATGAGTGGTATCGTATCGGCATATCTGCCCATAAGAGAGAGCGCTATAATCGTGACGGCTTTGATTATTATCTTGACGGCTTTAGAGTTTATAAAGGTTTATCCTGGCATGTAAGGTATTTAGATGAAAAAGGATTGCTTCTTTTTGCTGATAATAGTGGTGATGATAATGAATTTGATGTTGCAGACGTTAAGCTTTATGCAAATGCCCTGACTGATGAGGATATGAAAAAGCTTGGTGGATACCACGATAAGCCGGTATACAAAATTGCTGCACCGGATAGTGCAATATATCCATATTTGCAATCAACGACTGATTCATCAATATATATAAGTTGGCATGCATCAAATTCACATGAATCGCTTGTTAAGTACGGTAAAAATAATAAGTTAGAAATGTCTCAATTAGGTAGTGTACATGTTTTTGTCGATTCAACAACATATCATACGGTTAAATTAGAAAATTTGCAACCTAATACGGTTTATTATTATCAGGCAATATCTGATACAATGAGATCTAAAATATTCAGATTTAAAACAGCACCGAAGTTAGGCGACAAGAAGGGTCATATCCGCTTTGCAATATTTGGCGACACGCGAACATTTCCTGCCAGAACAATGGATGTAATGACTGCAATTAGGGAGAAGGTTACAGAGCTTTACGGAAATCCAAATATTGAAGATAATCTTAATTTGGTTTTGTGCAACGGCGATATCGTCCATTACGGGCCTACTTTATCGCAATATAAAAGAGAGTGGTTTATGCCTATGTCTGTAATTTCCGCTAATGTACCAATAATGGTAACTATTGGAGATCATGAACACGAAGCAGATGAATATTACGAATATATGAAATATGAAGATTTTGCCGGACCTCTTGGCGAAAGACATTATGCTTATAAATATGGACGTGTATTGTTTGTTGCTGATCATAGCATTACAAATTATATGACTCATATGAAGAATTACAGAGAAACTAAACTTAAATGGTTAAATTCTGTAATGCAAAAAGCAGAGGTTGATTCTACCATAGATTGGGTAATAGTATTTACTCATCGTCCGGGGCACAGTGAATTTTGGATTAATGGAAATGAATCTTATGTGCAAAATGATCTTATTCCTCTTTTAAGTAAATATAGCAAAGTTGATATTCTAACATATGGCCATACGCACGCTTATGAACGTGGACAAGTTATTGATGGTAATCTACGACTTTTAGAAAGTGGCGGTGGTGGTGCTGAGATTGGTAAATGGCAAGGTGATAGTACCGAATATGATTATCCTGAAATCCAGAAAGCACACAATTACTGGTGTTATACTATTGTAGATATTGATGTTGCAAATAAAAAATATGAATCAAAATCTTATGGTTTAGGTAACGATGATATAACAATGGATAATGAATTATTTGATAGTTTTTTTAGAGATAAAGCAAATGAAACACCACCACAAAAACCGCTTGCTAAAACTGAAGGAGATGTAAAAAGTCCGCTGGAATTAGATGCTTCAGAATATTTAGGAAATTATGGAATCCTAAGTTCTCAATTTCAAGTAACTGCGGTAAAAGGCAATTATAAAGATAAATTAATTGTAGATTCCAAACGAGATTTTGAGAATATCTACTTTGATAGTGGAGAACCAGATTTTATTCCAATAGATAAAAATGCCGGAATTGATTTGACAAAACTAACATTGGAAAAAAATAAACTTGAAACAGGAAAAGCATATTGGTGGCGTGTTCGTTACAGAGATAAAAATTTACAATGGTCAGAGTGGTCTGATGAAGTTTCAATAACTATCAAAAGTAAATAAGTTGTAAGTTGAACTAATCCCGATGTACATCGGGAGGAGCACAGCGATGAAGGAGGCACAGCCCATCTGGCAACCAGCAGAACCGATGATTCCCTCCACTTAGC
>WGCT01000395.1 GCA_015493625.1 Draconibacterium sp.
TAATAAAAATAGTGTAAATATCACTAAATTAGCTGCCTAAATTAATGTGCGAAACTTGAGTCAACTAATTAATTTAAATTTACAAAGTTAAATTAAATTTTTTGATATGATAAAAATTACATCTTTTCTGTTGGTAATTTTACTCTCAGTTGGCCAACTATTTGCAAAAGAAGGAATGTGGATTCCCATTCTCCTAAAAAAATACAATCTCGCCGAAATGCAACGAATGGGATTTAAACTTACGGCACAAGATATTTACGATGTAAATAATGCCAGCATGAAAGACGCTGTAGTTATTTTTGGCGGCGGCTGCACCGGCGAACTCATCTCGAACGAAGGGTTGCTTATAACCAACCATCATTGTGGGTACAGCAGCATACAATCGCACAGCACCGTAGAACACGACTATCTAACCAACGGTTTCTGGGCAATGAATCGTTCGGAAGAGTTGCCAAACAAAGGTCTGTAGGTTAGTTTTCTGGAATATATGGAAGATGTTTCTGACCAAATTTTTGCCGGCACAGAAAATCTTTCGGGAGCAGAAAAAGAGAAGAAAATAAAAGAGAACAGCAAAAATATTAAGGAAAAAGCAGAAAAAGACGGAAAGTTTAAAGCGCAGGTAAAACCACTGTTTTATGGCAATCAGTATTTCCTTTATGTTTATAAAATTTATACCGATATTCGGTTGGTAGGCGCTCCACCATCGGCCATTGGGAAATTTGGCGGCGACACCGACAACTGGATGTGGCCACGGCACACAGGCGATTTTTCACTGTTTCGAATTTATGCCGACAAAAACAATGAACCGGCAAAATATTCGCCCAACAATGTACCGTATAAACCAAAAAAGTTTTTCCCCATCTCGTTGAAAGGTGTGCACCCCGGCGATTTTACTATGGTTTTTGGCTATCCGGGACGAACAATGCAATACTGGCCATCGCAGGAAGTAGATGTTACCATGAACCAACGCGACCCCGACCGGATTAAAATTCGCGACAAAAACTGGCTGTTATCGGCACCGATATGGAAGCCGACCCAAAAGTAAGAATCCAGTATTCTGCAAAATATGCAGGAATAAGTAATTCGTGGAAAAAGTGGCAAGGCGAAATAAACGGGTTAAAAAGACTGGACGCGATAGACAAAAAACTGGCTTACGAGAATGAGTTTAAAGCGTGGGCAGAGAAAAACGGAACCTGGGAAGAGGAGTACAAAGCAGTTTTCGATGGATTTCAAACGGACTTTAAAAAGTACAACGAATATATACGTGCCAACGATTACTATTCTGAAATTGTATTCCGGGGAGTTGAACTTTTCCGGTTAGCCGGACAGGTAAATGCAATTATTAAAAGCATTGAAAAAGAGGACAATAAAAATGCTGCAGCAGCACGAAAATCGATGCTAAACAGCATTCCCGGCTTTCTGAAAAATTACAATCAACCCACCGATGAAAAACTGTTTGCAGAACTGATGCCGATGTTGGCATCCGGTTTAAATAACCGGTTTTTACCCACCTACTATTTAAAATTAATTGAGAAATACGGGCACGACAAGCTAATTGAAAAGGTGTACCGCAAATCGGTATTAACCAATACAAACAAGTTAAAAGAGATATTGAAAAACGGCTCGAACAAACAATTAGCAAAATTGAAAAAAGACCCGGTTATTGCACTATACAGAAGTTTTACCGATAAATACACAACAGATATTACTCCCGAGCTGCAAGCTGTTTCAGCAAAAATAAGAGCCAACATGAAAAAATATATGGCCGGAATTATGGAGATGAAAAAAGGACAACCACTTTACCCCGACGCTAACTTTACACTGCGTGTTGCTTATGGAAAAGTTGAGGGCTACAAACCTAAAGATGGCGTTTCGTACAAATACTACACAACGTTAAAAGGAATTATGGAGAAAGACAATCCGGAAATTTACGATTACGATGTACCCGACCGATTAAAAGAGCTGTACAACAATAAAGATTATGGCCGCTACGAAGTTGACGGCGAAGTGCCGGTATGTTTTACCGCATCGAACCACACCACCGGCGGCAATTCGGGAAGCCCGGTAGTAAATGGGAATGGCGAACTGATTGGCGTAAATTTCGACCGCTGTTGGGAGGGTACAATGAGCGACATTATGTTCGACCCCGAACGTTGTCGCAATATTACTCTCGATATACGGTACGCCCTGTTTTTAATTGATAAGTTTGCCGGTGCCGGTTATTTGTTAAATGAGATGGATTTGGTGGAATAGCACCAAATTACCACATTCAGAAAGTCTCAGTTTCTTTTTAATTCCTACAAGCTCTAAACAAAAAAAGGATTCAACAAATTGTCGAATCCTTTTTTATAAAAACCTATCCTAAAAAAACCAAATTATGAAATTTTAATCTCTTTTGGAGTTTTCTCAACTTTCTCCTCTTTTTTAGGGAGAACAATAGAGAGAATTCCATTGTCGAATTTTGCATTAATTTTTTTGTCGTTTACCGACTTCGGAATACGAAACTGCTTTTCGAAATCGAAAACTCCAAACTCGCGATGCTCATACAAAAACTCTTTCTCTTTCTCCGCTTTTTTCTCGCCTTCCGCTTTAATGGTCAAAATATTATCCTTGTAATTTAACTGAACTGTTTCTTTTGAAAAGCCCGGTAACAGAACTTCAATTTTAAACTCGTTTTCTGTTTCGAAAACATTACTGGCAGGTTTTCGGCTGCTGTTATTTACGTAGTCTTCGTGGTAATCATTCTTTAAAAAGTTGTTAAATAACTCATCAACCAAACCTCTGTTTGTATTGTAAACCGGATTGCTAAATCTTACTAAATTCATAATAATTTCCTCCTTATTTTTAATTGTTTATATTTTATAATTTTAATTTTCAAAATCCGACGCCACATAAACAATTCGCGTTCCACCACACTAACATGATTTTTATCACTATTTAGACTGTCATTATTTCTTGCTGATTAAATTCTAACTGCCTATATGTCTTTTTTAACTATTTTCAGGGAGAAAAACAAAGATTACTGATAAATTATAAATTCTGATTTTCGACCTTAAAAACTATCTTTGCACAAAAAAGCAGAATGAGGATTGATATAATTACTGTTTTACCCGAAATATTGGAGAGCCCATTTAACCACTCAATTATTAAACGTGCAAAAGAGAAAGAGCTTGCAGAGATTTACATTCATAATCTTCGCGAGTATTCGGACGATAAGCACCGGAAAGTAGACGATTATTCGTACGGAAAAGGTGCGGGAATGGTTATGGCAATTCAACCCATTGAAAAAGTTATTGAAACATTAACTGCAGAGCGTAAGTACGACGAAATTATTTTTACCACCCCCGACGGAGCTGTTTTTAACCAACAAGCTGCAAACTCGCTTTCGTTAAAAGAGAATATTATTATACTTTGCGGGCACTACAAGGGAATAGACCAGCGTATTCGCGACCACTATATTACAATGGAAATTTCGATTGGCGATTATGTTTTAACCGGTGGCGAACTGGCAGCAGCAATAATTACCGACAGCGTTGTTCGCCTCATTCCAGGCGTTCTTTCCGACGAAACTTCGGCACTTACCGACTCGTTCCAGGACAATCTCTTAAGTCCGCCCGTTTACACCCGGCCGGCAGAATACAAAGGAATGAAAGTCCCGGATGTGTTGTTAAGCGGCAACGACAAACTGGTTGACAACTGGAAGCACGATCAGGCGGTGGAACGCACAAAAAAACTCCGCCCCGATTTGTATCGGAAATTTATGGGAGAGAAGTAGTTCTAAAAAAAGAGGCTAAAACTAAAACCTGCGGCATATCTTTTTATAGGCGCAATACTTGCATTTATCGGTGTGTTGAGTTTGAGTAAAAATCGTATGGGGCGAGTAAATCTCGGCAATCAACTGTTTTAAGTTATCGACCAAATCGCTTTTCAACTCTTTAAAAGAGAAGTCGTGTTCTTTCCAAATTACATCAGGTTCAAACTTCTCGTTAAACAAATTTCTTAAAACATAAACAACAGGTTTTATGTCGGGCACATTGTTGTTTTCAACAAACAGAAACAGATAAATAAGCGCCTGCAATATCTCCTTTTTTGGCTCTTTTTTATCCCTTTCAAAAAGCTCATCGATATCGGCAAATTTTAAATCCTTAACAAAGCCGGTTTTGTAATCCAATATCCTTGTAACACCCTCTACACGGTCAACACGGTCGACCCTGCCCCCAATAAAAACCTGTACCAACTGCCTATTTAAACCAATTTCAAGAGCAGTTTGGTATTTCTCTTCGAGAGCAACCATAGTAAAAGGAGCAAGTTTTTGGTCGACCCGCAAAAGCTGGTTCAAATAGGTTTTTATGTTCTCATAAATTAAAACTGTTTTCCCTTCAAGCACTACCTTTTTGCTCCCTTTCCCCTTCTCTTTAAAATAGTGATAGGCAATCTGTTTGTGAATTTCATTTTCTATCAGCACCCTGTTTTTTAAAATTGCATCGAAATCCATTCTGTTCATCACCTTCCCAACAAAAGGAGCGTAGAGTGTCTCCATTGTATCGTGGAAAATATTTCCGAATATCATTCCGTCAATCTCCTCTTTTACTTCGTCGGGCTCGGGTAAATCCATTGCATACCTGAAATAAAAACGCAAACTACATTGCAAATAGGTATTTATAGCACTTGGCGAAAGAGGATGCTCAACTGTATTTTTACCGAGCAGATTTTCAGAAATCTGTTTCGAACTTCTGATTTCGATGGGTGCTACCGGATCGTTTCCAAACGAAAAATTCAGATTTATCATTTCCGGATTTTGTACCGAGTCGTATTGCAACTGATAACCATACCTGCTTAACTCTCCTGTATTAATTCCCTGTTTTACAACACTGTATGTTGCCGTAATATTTTTTGCCCGCTGAATTAAACGATAAAAATAGTAGGAGTACATAGCATCTTGTTCATCAATTCCGGGCAACCCGAATCCCTTGCGAATATTATGCGGAATAAATGATGGTGCTGTAAATGTGCGTGGCCATTTGTTTTCGTTTAATCCTAAAATAATCAGATTTTCAAAGTCGAGACAGCGAGTTTCAAGAATTCCCATAACCTGAATTCCACTTAATGGTTCGCCTTCGAAAGCTACCGATATTTTACCAAGGTACTGCGAAAAGAGTCGAAAATAGACGGTTTCACTAATCTCTGTTGCTTGCTCTTTGTTAACACTTTTTATTACCGAATTAAGTTTTTCGATAGCCAGAAAAATAGCATAAATAATTTCGAGCAACATTTTATTATCCGGTTCGGCAATTTTAATACGCGCATATATTTCGCCCAAAACACCTAAAAAGTAGGCACTAAATTCCTCTGTTTTTTTGGGAAGCATAAACACTTTTTTATGAAATTTGGTAAACCCGAGAGAATTTAGTTCAATAGTTACTCTGTTTCGTAAGCGTACTTCGCTTAAAAACGTATTACTTTCGGCGGTTGTCCAGTAAGAAAAAAGTTGATGATTTAAAACATCGGTTACATAACGGTAATAAACATAATCTCCTCTTTCCCCATCATGTTTTTTGTTCTTCAACAAATTTACCAAAAGCATTAAAAAGCCGTAAATCATCGAATTCTTCACCGTGTAGCCCATTGTAACATTAATTGTACTCACATCATCGGATATGGCTCCCAACGATGCAAACAGAAGCGATTCGTCGGCAAGAACAATAGCTGTATTATCGAATTCAGGCACACAATCGGATTTGGTTTCATTAAGAAAAACAGGAATTTGTTGTGCCTGTCCGTAAACCGACGAAACAGCTGCAAGTTTCACATTTTTCTTTTTATTGAAATTTTGGGAGCTGAAAATAAAATCGAATGGTGGGGGGAAATTGTTAAGGTTGTCGCGCATAAAAAGACCTGCTTCATTCTTTTTATCTTCGAGGTACGACAAATCGTAATCCCATAGAAACACTGTTTTCTTTGCCCGTTGTAAATAGGTAAAAAACTTTTTTTCGCAACTATTTAACGCATTCAGCCCTACAACGTAATACGTTTTAAAATTGAAACTAAAATTATTATTTTCAATGTCTTCAACAACCTGCCGGTAAATCATTCCACTAAAAGCCATATTTTTAGCCACCAACACCTCCTTAAATTCTGTATAAATCGAATAAAGCTTTTTCCATATCTCAAGATGTTTCTCCTGAAATTCTTTTTTGTCGTTTACTGCCACACTTCCCCAAAACTGCTCCAAAGCCTCTTTCTGTTCTTCACTCAAATAGTCGAAAACAAGTTCAATCTCTTTTAAATCGGTAATGTTTGTAAAAATATCTTTTGCATCAACCAAATAGCGGTCAATATCGTTAAAGTCGGCCAAAAGAATTTCGCCCCAGAAATAGAAATCGTCGAAAGTTTCGGTGGTCTTTGTATGCTTTTTAAATATGTCGTATAAAATAGAAATAAGCTGGAGTTTCTCGCCCTGTAAAAGTGTTGAATAACCAGATATCAACTCGTTTACAGTTGTAATGGCAGGTGCCAGAACCGCTTCTGAAATTTCATTCTGAAGGTACGAAGTAAAAAACACTCCCGACCTGCGATTGGGGAATAGCACGCAAATTTCGTGTAACTCGGTTGAATGTTTTTCGAAAATATATTTTGCCGCCTGAGCAAGAAAACGTTCCATCTGGTTCTGTTTTGAATTATATTTACGAAGTTACTCAAAGCAGTTATTTTACCAAACGAACAACAAAAAACGTTCAAACATTATACACAACTCAATTGCTTTTCGAATTAAGCCTTTTAAAGATTAAGATTTCTATTTTCAATAAACGGAACAATCCTTTTATTTTCGGAGTGTTTGGGGCAATTTTTATCTTTTGGCGAAGGTCCGACAAATGAGCTTGTCACTCCTTCAATTTTCATATTTTCGTCATTCACCTCAATAAATGCATAAAGTGAAGATTTATACGGAACGGTAAATTTAATAAGTGGATATTTCCGGTCTATCTCTTTACTGTACCTGATAATCTGGCACTTTTCGCCCAGCCAGCGAAA
>WGCT01000396.1 GCA_015493625.1 Draconibacterium sp.
ACGTATCACAATTAAAATCTTTCTCATTTATTTCGATATGAATGGTGCGTGCATAAATTATTTGATGGCTTAAAACGTGTTTTCTTTTGGCTGTAATTGTTTTTACATTTCTTTTTATGTTCGAACAGAAGGGCAAATTTCGTAATAACTCATTCTCTGTGAGTTCTTTTTTCGTCTCAATCATAGGCAATTGATAGAGGTTTCTCCAAATATCGTTTGTATCTCTCTTTTCGAAAAAAGTAAAATCTCCGTTATCGATGTAATAATAGTTGAAATAGCGGATTCTTTGTTTGCTTTTTTTCAACTTTATAGGAAGCAGGTTTATAAGACTGTTTTTATTGGCCAAACAAGTTTGTTCTACCGGGCAGTTTATGCAATCGGGCGATTTTGGGACACATTGCAATGCACCAAACTCCATAAATGCCTGATTGTGCATCCCCGGATTCTGCGGCGGCAATAAACTTTTTGCAATTTCATAAAACTCCTTTTTCCCGCTGGTTGAATCGATGGGAGTTTGAATTCCGTAATATCGGGCAAGCACTCTGTAAACGTTGCCATCAACGGTTGGGTAGGGCAGGTTAAATGCAATAGATGCAATGGCAGCTGCCGTATATGTGCCCACACCTTTTAATTTTAACAGTTTCTTAAAATCGACAGGAAACACTCCATTAAAATCGTTAACAATAATTTTCGCTGTTTTATGAAGGTTCCTTGCGCGCGAATAATAACCCAGTCCCTGCCACAGTTTTAACACCTTGTCTTCGGTGGCCGCTGCCAAATGTTTAACCGTTGGAAATTCGTTGATAAAAGCCAGAAAGTATTTATTACCCTGAGCTACACGTGTTTGTTGAAGAATAATTTCGGAGAGCCAGATAAAGTATGGATCTGTTGAATTGCGCCACGGTAAATCGCGTTTATTGGTTTTATACCACTTGTGAATTTCGGTCGAAAAATCGTTCATTTGCCACTAACTAATTAAGAATCTACACAAAAACAAAAATAATTGTTTTGAAAAGCTTTTGTGTAAGTAAATTATTTTTATTTTTGCACACTCGTTTGAGGAGATAATATATTGAAAATTAAATATTTTAAAAAAATGACAAAGGCAGATATTGTAAATGAAATCTCGAAAAATACAGGGATTGAGAAAGTAACTGTTCAAAAAACAGTTGAAGCATTTATGGAAACAGTGAAAGACTCTTTAGTTGATGGTAAAAATGTTTACCTGAGAGGATTTGGAAGTTTCGTAGTAAAACAGCGAGCAGAAAAAACAGCAAGGAATATTTCAAAAAATACAACAATAATTATTCCTGCACACAATATTCCTTCGTTTAAACCGGCGAAAACATTTGTTTCAGAAGTTAAAAATCAAGTAAAATAAATAGTATGCCAAGCGGAAAGAAAAGAAAGAGACATAAGATGGCTACTCATAAACGCAAAAAAAGATTGCGTAAGAATAGACATAAAAAGAAGAAGTAAGAATTATTAAGTAATTCTTACTGAGAGTTTTGATTAAACCTAAAGCATAACGATGTTTTAGGTTTAATCTGTTATAAACAATAGTATTAATTTAAATGACAGTAAAGGTTGTGAGTAGCGATTTAATTATTGATGTAACTCCATCCGAAATTGTTATTGCCTTACAGGAGAATAAAAAACTTGTTGAATTATCAAGAGAAAGAAGCGGAGCAAAATTTGCAGTAGGAGATATCTACCTCGGTAAAGTAAAAAAAATTATGCCGAGTTTAAATGCCGCTTTTATCGATGTTGGTTACGACAAAGATGCTTTCCTGCATTACCTCGATATGGGGCCGCAGTTTGCAACACTAAACAAATTTCTTCGAATTGCTTCTTCTAAGAAGAACAAAATCACTTCCATCTCAAGGATTCACTCTGAACCCGATATTAATAAGGAAGGAAAAGTTAACGAAATTCTTAAAGTAGGTCAGAAAATTTTGGTTCAGGTATCAAAAGAACCTATCTCAACAAAAGGACCTCGGTTAACTTCAGAAATTTCGATTGCAGGACGGAACCTGGTTTTAATGCCTTTTAGCGATAAAGTTTCAGTATCGCAAAAAATTAAAACCAACGAGGAGAAAAATCGGTTGAAAAAACTGGTTCAAAGTATTAAGCCACGTAAATACGGCATAATAGTTCGAACGGTTGCCGAAGGAAAGCGAGTCGCCGAGCTCGATCAAGAACTCAACGGGTTGGTTGCCAAATGGGAAACCATTTACAACAAACTCAACAGAATTCAGGCACCATCGCTGGTTATTGGCGAAATGGGCAGAACAACAGCTCTGTTGCGCGACATTTATCATCCTGACTTTAATAGTATTATTGTTAACGATCAAATCGTTTGTAATGAACTCTCCGATTACATAGGCAGCATTCAAGCCGATAAAAAGAAAATTGTAAAATATTACAATGGACGACAACCTATTTTCGAACATTTTGGAATAGAAAAGCAGATTAAAGGCTCGTTCGGGAAAACAGTTTCTTTTAAAGAAGGCGCTTATTTAATTGTGGAGCATACTGAAGCATTTCATGTAATTGACGTTAACAGTGGTAATAGGGCAAAAGCAAATTTAGATCAGGAGACAAATGCTCTGGACGTAAATATGGCCGCCTGCGACGAAGCAGCGCGACAATTACGACTCAGAGACATGGGCGGAATTATTGTTATCGATTTTATCGATATGCACGTGGCGGCGAACCGGCAGAAAGTGTATGATCACATGAAGGAGGTGATGTCAGTCGACAGGACAAAACACAACATTTTGCCACTTAGCAAGTTTTGCCTGATGCAAATTACCAGACAGCGCGTGCGCCCCGAAGAGAATATTGAGACCGCAGAGGTGTGCCCAACTTGTAAAGGAAGTGGAAAAATTGTTCCTACTATTTTATTTGCCGACGAATTAGACAGCAAAGTAAAATACATTTTTACCGATTTAAATAAGAAAAAATTGGCTTTAAAAGTTCATCCGTATGTGGCGGCTTATTTAACCAAAGGGTTTAAATGTTTCCGAAACCGGTGGCTTTTAAACTATTATAAATGGGTGAGAATAGAAGAAAATAACTCATACGCTTTTCTCGAATACCATTTTTTCGACGAAAACGAAGAGGAGATTATTCTTTAACAGATTGAAAATATTAAAAAGCTGCTTTGCATAAAGTGGCTTTTTTAATAAAATATGTTAAAAACTCATTTTGAAATCCCCCGAATACTCGTTATTTTGCTGAAAAATGAAATATTTGTATTTCATAATTTTTTGTTCAGGTACTTATTTTAACTGCCTGATTGATTTTTAAATAAGTTTAAAAAATAAGTTTACAGTATGAAGAAAATAGTTTTTAGTTTAGCACTGGTTTTAACAGTTCTGTTAACACAGGCACAAATTGTTAATCCTACTACCTGGACTTTTGATTCGAAACAAAACGGTAATGAAGTTGAGTTGATTTTTAAAGCAAAAATCGATGCAGGCTGGCATTTGTACGATACCGATTTGCCCGAAGGTGGACCGATTGCAACTTCGTTTGTCTATTCCGACTCTACAAAGTTCGAGTTTGTTGGTAAAATTCAGAAAAGTCCTGCACCCGAAATTCATTTCGATGAAACATTTCAAATGAAAGTGGGCTATTTTGGCAATCAGGCGGTGTTAACACAAAAAATTAAACTGAAAGATTCGAAACCTGTAAAAATAAATGGGTATGTTTTGTTTATGAGCTGTAACGACGAGACCTGCACGCCTCCTAACGAAGAGGAGTTCTCGTTTGCATTTAATCAGGATGCGGGAGCTGCTGCAACTGCAAAAAAAACAACCGATAAAAGTAGCACTGCCAATGCTTCGGAAACAGAAGATGGACAGACATTGTGGCTCTTTATTTTAATTTCGGCGCTGGCCGGTTTGGCGGCTGTATTAACACCGTGTGTTTTCCCGATGATACCAATGACGGTTTCGTTTTTTATGCAGGGGGGCAACGATAAAGGAAAATCGATAAGAACAGGATTGTTTTTTGGCGGTTCAATTGTGTTTATTTTTACTCTTCTCGGTGCACTCTTTTCCATTGGTGTTTTTGGCCCGAACGTGGGAAGTATTCTAAGTACACACTGGATTCCGAACTTAATCTTTTTCATTCTCTTTTTGGTCTTCTCAATCTCGTTTTTTGGCGCATTCGAAATTATTTTACCAAGTAGTTTTGTAAGTAAAACCGATGCAAAAGCCGATAAAGGAGGTTTAATTGGAGCATTCTTTATGGCACTTACTACGGTTATTGTATCGTTTTCGTGCACGGGCCCATTTATTGGCGCACTAATTATTAAGGCTGTACAAGATGGTGGAATGCGTCCGTTGTTGGGAATGTTTGTTTTTGGACTGGCATTTGCAACACCGTTTACATTGCTCGCTATTTTCCCATCGGCACTCAATAAACTGCCTAAATCGGGTGGTTGGTTAAACGCTATTAAAGTAGTTTTTGCCTTTATTTTATTGGCTTTCGGATTGAAATTCCTTAGCAATATCGACCAGGTTTACGGATTTGGAATTTTAAACCGCAATATTTATCTCGCTATTTGGATGGTCATTTTCTCGTTCCTCGGTATGTATTTCCTTGGCAGAATTAAGTTTGCTCACGATACCGATTTGCCACATTTAGGAATTGGAAGACTGTTCTTGTCGATTGCTACCTTCACATTTGTAGTGTACCTGTTTACCGGGTTATTGGGGGCTCCATTGTCGGCTGTTTCAGCATTAATTCCTCCACAAGACGATACCCACTCTTATGTTGTCTCGAATACAGGTGGTGGCACAACCTCAAATGTAGCGGTTGGTGAGTGCGGTTCGGTTAAATATGGCGATAAATTGCATATGCCACACGGTTTGCCCGGCTATTTCGATTACAAACAGGGATTGGCCTGTGCAAAAAAACAGAACAAACCTGTGCTTTTGGTTTTTAAAGGACACGCTTGTTCGAACTGTAAAAAGATGGAGAGCTCGGTGTGGACAAACCCTGAAGTTCAGAAAATGTTGGCAGAGAAATATGTGCTGGTAGCACTCTACACCGACGACAGGACAACACTGGACAAGGATGAATGGATAACTTCGGAACTCGATGGGAAAGTGAAGAAAACAATGGGAAAGAAAAATCTCGATTTACAAATCTTAAAATATAAAACAAACAGCATCCCGTTTCACGTAATAATTGAACCCGATGGAACCGAGATGAAAATGGGGGTTACGTTTAACGACGATGAATTTAAAGATTTTCTGAAAAAAGGATTGAAATAGAATTCAATAAAATAGCTAAAGCCTCGGAAAAGATTCCGGGGCTTTTTTATTTAAGTCTCGTTTTTATTCAATAATTTTAAAAACAAAATTGAGAAATATGTTTTTACGAAATCTGTTGTTTTGGAATGTGGATACACAAAACGATTTTGTTTTGCCAGAGGGGAAATTGGCTGTACCGGGAGCTGAACTGATACGGCCTGCGTGGAAAGAGATAACCAAATTGGCCGATAAGAAATCGATACAGGTTATAAATAGTGCCGATTTTCATTACCCCGGTTCGGCAGAATTAAGTTCTGCTCCTGATTTTATTTTCACTTTTCCACCACATTGCATGGCCAATACAACCGGTGCAGAGTTTGTTTTCGAAACTAGCCCTGAAAATCCTTTAATTATTAACTGGGATCAGCCGTTTCCTGAAAATGTAAATCTGAAGAAGCAACGAAATATTGTTCTCAGAAAAGATGCTTTCGACGTATTTTCAGGGAACAAATACACCGAATCTGTTTTGCAGGTATTAGCTCCTGAAACTGTTGTTGTATATGGTGTAACAACAAATGTGTGTGTAAACGATGCAGTTGTTGGATTGGCAAAACGTGTTAAGCAGGTTGTTGTTGTAGCCGATGCAATTAAAGAGTTACCCGGTATTCCGCTTCCTTTCGAAAATTGGGAACGACTTGGTGTTCGTTCCATTCTTTTAACGAATTTGAGGGAATTCATTGATAAACAATAAATCCCCTCAGAATCTGACTGTTTTCACAACAAATACGGAACTATTTTTAACGTGTTAATCTTTTAAAATATCTTCAACATCATCGTCGGAGGCAGTAACAACAACCTTGTCGGCGGTTTTTAATACCGCTGAGAGTTTTAAATTTTTGCGGGCAGCTTTTACAATCATTCCAATTACAAATTTAAACGCCACTTTTTCCATAAGTTCGGGAATGTATGGAATGTCGATTTTTTGGTTGGCAAGTCGTGTAAGACGGCGCACCAACCGTTTTGCTTCGCGGTTATCAATTCCTCTGTCGGACGACCGAACTAAATCGTAAAACTCGTTGGGCAAATTGTCGTAAAGAAAATTGTCGATTTTTAAAATAATTTTTACCAGAATTTTTTGCTCGCCGGTTTCGTTAATTATGGGCACATTAATTTTTTTGTTTAAGCGTGTCGCCAGTTCAATAATTTCGGCAGTGGTCATTTTACTTCTCTTCTCGGGTACTGCATAAAATTCGCTTAGCAATACTTTAAATTCTTCTGTGGTTAATTCTGCTACAGTTGTTTTTTTAT
>WGCT01000397.1 GCA_015493625.1 Draconibacterium sp.
CTGATGAAAAAACGACATTTTTTCTGATTTATTACTTTTCAGCTAAATATTTTTATGAAACAATATCTGCAAAAAGCTCGACAAGTTTTTACTGTTAAAATTTTGCGTTAAGCGAAACAATAAAATTTATTCCGGGTGAAACCATTCCCGATGAATAAGCCCTGTATCGTTTGTCGAGGATATTTTCCACACCTCCGCCAACTATTAATTTTTGATTGATTTTATAATTCGATTTCAGATTTATGGTGTACCACGACGGTGAATAGGGACGTCCGTTTTCGTCGGGAAGATAGATGTGTGGTTTTGCCTGTTCCGATTTTGCCAATTCATAATTCTCCAGTTTTCCACTGTAATCGACATACAAATCGAAAAACAATTTTTGCTTTTCGTAAATTAAGTGAGAAGTGCCGAAAACCGGAGGAACGTGGCGTACAGGTAGCCCGTCGGAATTTTTCCCTTTGGTAACCGTAAAGTTATTATGGGTGCGCAATACGTTGTTAATAATGTATTCGAATGTTAAATTCGCCCCGTAAATTATTGCCGATTCGGCATTTACGAGTGCTTCAACATTGCTCATCATTCCGTCGTACACTATCGAATCCTGCCCGTTCAGTTCAAAGTTCCGACGTACCATCGCATCTTTTAACCATGTATAAAATCCGGTGATTTCAATCTTTGCTTTTCCAAAATAACTCCGAATAATATTTAACTCCACATTTCTTGCATACTCGGGTTTTAACTCCGGATTGGGAACAATAACATTTCCCGGCTCCGAGTCGAAAACCTTAGCTACATCGTCGATGTTTGGCGAACGAAATCCGGTAGCCGTGTGTATATTAATTTGCCACTCTTTGGTTGGGTGCCACACAATTCCCAAATTTCCATTAAAGGCGGAGTTTTTCAGGTTAAATCCATCGAAGGGGAAGTTGTAAAACTGTTTATCGAACTCGCCCTTTAAATGCGTATAAGTAAACCGCGACCCCAAATGAAAAATAAATTGCGAACTCAAAATATATTTAAACGAATAATATCCGGCCACACTTCTGTAGGTAGATTCATTGGGATACCGCGATGCAATTTTAGTACGTACACCGGTGAGTAAATCTTCGGAAGTTCCGGCTGAATTTACTTTGTTTGTATTGGCTTCTAGTCCGTAAAATAGTGTGCTTCGTTTGTTGAACGACTTTGCAAAATCGAGATTTATCGAAAAAACAGCCACATTCTCGGTACGACTTCGCAAATGTTCGCTATTTCGTTTCCGGTCGTGGCGGCTTTCTGAATAGTTCTGATAGCCGGTAAGTAAAACAAGTTTATCGAAAATAATATGCTCTTTTTTATATTGAGCCTGCCCCGAAACAAGTGTCCATTTTTGTGGACCATAAAACCATTCGGCATATTTTAACGTCTTATTTTTATATTGAATAAGGCGGTCGTAACGCGGAATATCCGAAGTTTGGGAGTGATGTGCACTCAATATAAAATCGATATTCTCGTTTGGGCGAAACCTAATTTTCCCTAAAACATTAAGTTGACTGTACCCTGTATATTTCTGAATGAGACTATTTTTGTTTTGAATGATATTATCAGTTCCGGTAAATTTATTATCCGAAACATATTCAGGTCGCAAATACTGTTCGGGGCCGTTGGCTCCCATCCTTAAATCGTTGAATTTAGTGTATGTTGAGCTAACAATTGCTGCCCATTTTTTCGACCCGAATGCGTAGGTTCCATGTATCGTTTTTTCGAAATTGGCACTCGAATAGCGCGAAAAAAATTTCCCCGAATGCTCCCTTTTCTCTGAAGTGGAGAGTTTTGGTTTTTGTGTGGTAAAACACATTACCCCTCCCACGGCATCGCTTCCGTAAATTACCGACCCGGGGCCAAAAACAACTTCTGCATTTTCAAGACTATTTACATCGAGCGAGATAACATTCTGAATATTGCCACTTCGGTAGATGGCGTTGTTCATTCGTATTCCGTCGACAACAATTAACACACGGTTGGCAGCAAACCCGCGAATCATCGGACTGCCGCCTCCCATTTGGCTTTTTTGAATAAAAACACCTCCTTTTGTGCCAAGTAAATCGGCAGTAGTTTGCGGATTAAAATGTAAAATGTCTTCGGTTGAAATCGATTTTATTGTGTGCGGAATTTCGGCTTTCGACTGTTTCCAACGGCTGACCGAAACTACCACTTCGTTTAGCTTTACGGGGTCTTCGATTAATAAAACAGTGCCCTGTTTTTTAATTTTTTCTTTTGTTGTTGTATAAGGTAAAAACGATGAATGTTTAAAATGGATGGTACTTTGGCGGGGGAAATTATCGATGGAAGCTTCTCCGCTTTCATTGGTTTGTGTCGAGAACTCGGCAGTAAACAACAGAACTCCCTCTATCGGCATCCCTGTTTTCCCGTCAACCACGCGAACTGTCTGCCCGGTTATGGCAGAAAAGATAAAAAGCAGCAGTAGTAACGAATAAAGTTTTTTCACTAATTCTAAGGTAATCTTGTCCGGCGGCTCCATTACAAAAATCGCGCCAGCAAGAGATTCCCAGAATTTTATGAAACTATTAGTGTTTAGCTGTACGAATTCAGTTTGCTCAAATATTTTCCAATAATATCGAATTCAGTATTAATTACCGAGCCCACTTTAAATGTATGAAAGTTGGTTACCTCCTGAGTAAATGGAATAATTGCCACCTGAAACGAATTGTCTTTTGAGTTGACCACGGTTAGACTTACGCCATTAACGGTTACCGACCCTTTTTCTACGGTCATATAACCTTTTTTAGCCATCTCTTTGTCGAACTTGTATTCGAATGTGTAGTACCAACTTCCGTCGGCCTCGTCTATTTTTACGCAGGTTGCTGTCTGGTCAACGTGCCCTTGAACAATGTGACCGTCTAATCGGCCATTCATCATCATACTTCGTTCGAGGTTTACTTTCGAACCAACTTCGAGCAGGCCTAGGTTTGTTTTTAAAAGGGTCTCTAAAATGGCTGTAACTTTATATGTTTTAGCGGTTTTATTTACATCAACTACAGTTAAACAAACGCCATTGTGCGACAAACTCTGATCTATTTTTAATTCATCGACAAACGAGCAGGTTAACGTAAAATGCACATTCTCCTGCTCTTTCTCAATTTTTACTACTGTTCCGTATTCTTCTACTATTCCTGAAAACATATCGTTATAAAATAAGCCCGCTCTTGCTCTTCTGTATGTCGACGAAGAGAAAAAGAGAGCAGTTTGTAAATTTATTCAAATCAATTATTCTTTTCTATTCCCGGCCCTTCTCCTAAAGTAATTTGCCAAGGAAGTTCTAAAAAAGGGGAGGACAGGAGTGGTTTTTCGCCTATTTTAATTTCCAATCGGCACCCTCTTTTGTATCCTTTATTTCAATGCCTATTTGGTTCAATTCGTCGCGAATTTTATCAGCTGTTGCCCACTCTTTGTTCTCTTTTGCCTCTTTTCGCAAGTTCAAGAGCAACTCAATTGTTTCGCTCAAAATTTCGTTATTGCCTGTGCCTGAACTATTTTCCTCTTTAAAGCCAAGAATATCGAAAATCATATTGTTGTAAAACAACTTTAATTTGCTCAAATCGTTGGCCGAAATGGTTTCTGTTCCGGCTTTTATCGAGTTTATCATTTTCACTCCGTCGAACAGGTGTGCAATGGCAACCGGGCTGTTTAAATCGTCGTTTAAGGCGGAAAAACATTTTTCTTTTAGAACAGAGATATCGACTGTTGATTTATCTGAAGCAACCAATTCGTCGAGTGTTTTTACGGCAGTCATTAATCGCTCTAGCCCTTTTTGCGATGCTTGCAAAGCTTCATTCGAGAAATCGATGGTGCTGCGGTAGTGCGCTTGCAAAATAAAAAAACGGATGGTCATTGGCGAATAGGCCTGATCTAATATTTTATGATTCCCCGTAAAAAGCTCATCGAGTGTAATAAAGTTTCCAAGCGAGCGTGCCATTTTTTGCCCGTTAATGGTAATCATATTGTTGTGCATCCAGTAGCGTACTGCCTCTTCACCCTGGCTAGCTGTCGACTGTGCAATTTCACACTCGTGATGAGGGAAAGTTAAATCCATTCCACCGCCATGAATATCGAATTTCTCGCCGAGGTATTTTGTGCTCATTACCGAACATTCGAGGTGCCATCCCGGGAATCCGTCACTCCATTTCGATGGCCAGCGCATAATGTGCTCCGGTGTTGCTTTTTTCCAAAGAGCAAAATCAAATGAGTTTTTCTTTTCGCTTTGACCGTCCAACTCGCGGGTGTTGGTTTTTATATCGTCGAGATTTCTCCCCGACAACTTTCCGTAGTTGTATTTCTCGTTGTATTTTTCCACATCGAAATAGACCGAACCGTTAGCTTCGTAGGCAAAACCATTCTTTAAAATTGAATCGACCATCTGCTGCTGCTCAATTATATGACCCGATGCACGTGGTTCTATGCTCGGTGGAAGTACATTCAAATCTTCCATATTTCTATGAAATGTATTCATGTATTTCTGTACCACTTCCATGGGCTCTAGCTGCTCCAGCCGGGCTTTTTTTGTAATCTTATCTTCACCCGATTCTTCGGCTTCATTTTCGAGGTGGCCAACGTCGGTAATGTTGCGAACATACCGGACTTTGTAGCCTAAAAATGTAAGGTATCGGAAAAGTAAATCGAATGTGATATTTGGCCGGGCGTGCCCTAAATGTGAGTTGCTGTATACCGTTGGGCCACAAACATACAATCCAACTTTTCCTTCTACAAGTGGTTTAAATTCCTCTTTCTTTCGAGTTAGCGTATTGTAAATTATAACTGAATTTTTCATTCTATTTTATATGAAAACGTTTATACAAAAACGAACTGACAATTTTTTAAAGTGTTATTTGTTCCTTATTCTCAATGTTGAGTTTAATGAATTGAGTTAACTTCCGGTTCGGTTTCTTTAATTGTTTCGCTTGCCTTCTCACTTTTTTTACTAAAATAGCCACGATAAAAAAGTAAGATTAACGATATTCCGATTGTAATTGACGAATCGGCAATATTAAAAACCGGTCGGAAAAATATAAACGGGTCTCCTCCCAAATAGGGTATCCATTCCGGATATCGTCCTTCTAAAAGTGGGAAATAAAGCATGTCAACTACCCGTCCGTGCAAAAAGCCGGCATAACCGCCGCCTTCGGGGAAAAGAGTTGCTAATTGCCCGTAACTATCGGTAAAAATTAAGCCATAAAACAGGCTGTCGATGATGTTGCCAATTGCACCGGCAAAAATAAGTGCAATGCTAACAACAAATCCAAACGGGACATCTTTTTGTTTAGCGAGTTTAAACAGATACCACCCAATTGCAACAACTGCAAAAATACGGAATACACTTAAAAATAGTTTCCCGTATTCGCCGGCAAATTCAAACCCAAATGCCATTCCGTTATTTTCAACAAAATGAAGGATAAACCAGTTTTTAAAAATTATAATTTCGTCGCCAAGCGACATGGTGGTTTTGATCCATATTTTTAATGCCTGATCAACAATTAGAATGGCAAAAACAATGATTAACGATTTTGTACTGCGTGACATAAAAGTGCGATTAAAAAAAATGCCCCCCGGAATTCAATAATTGAACCATCGGCAGAGCATTTTCAACTATTTTTTCCGTTCTATTTTTGATTCTTTTTTGCAGCTATACAAAGTGTGGCATGTGGTACTGCACGTAATCGCTCTTTCGAAATTAGCCTGCCTGTATCGCGGCAAATTCCGTAGGTTTTATTCTCGATACGAACCAGTGCAGCTTGTAAATGCTGAATAAATTTCAACTGTCGCTGAGCCAGTTTTCCGGCTTCCTCTTTCGATAGAGTAGCGGCTCCTTCTTCCAATACTTTAAATGTTGGCGATGTATCCTGTGTATCATTCCCATCGCTATGAGTTATCGAACCCCGGTACATTTCATAATCCTCCTGAGCAACTCTCAGTTTCTCTTCTATAATTTTCCTGAATTCGTTTAACTCTTCGTCTGAATATCTATTTGTTGCTGTCATATCAAAAAGGGTTTTAATTATTTTCCCACCTCCTAAACAAGGCTCTAAAATTAGTAAAATTTTAATATCAAAATTAGCTCTCTACAGTTTTA
>WGCT01000398.1 GCA_015493625.1 Draconibacterium sp.
ATATCGAGCAGTCCGTCGTCGGTTTTTGCACCCGGCGATATGTATGCATTGTTTCCATACTGACTGGCATTTACAAACGATGCTAAAAAAACTTTCTTCTCAATTTTTTTTGCTCCTATTTTCAGTTTAACATTTACGGGCTTTGCAATTGCTCCTTGCTTTACTGTTAGTCTGATGTATTCGGCACGGCCCCGGCGTGTAGAGAGTGCCATTTCGTGTGCAACGGCAGCATCGAAACCCAGCCCGGCAGCACACGCAAAAATCTTATTGTTTATTTTCCATAAGTCAACAGTATGGTCGGTGCCTTTTATAACATTCTCTGCCGCCTTTTTTAATGCGAGTGGAATTTTCAGGTCGCGTGCCAACCCGTTTCCCGAGCCAACCGGAATTATTCCCATTGTTGTTCCGCTTCCTGCCAGTCCGCGTGCCACCTCATTAACGGTCCCGTCGCCGCCAACAGCCACAACAATATCGAAATTTTTCGATGCCGCCGTTTTGGCAAGTTCAACAGCGTGCCCGCCAAAATCGGTAAAATTGTAAGCAACTTTAACCTGATAAATATTAAAAATATCGAGCAGTTTATCGATGTTGTTTTTTATCGAACCGCTGCCGGCAAACGAATTTATTATCAGGTAAATATTTTTCATAAACGGTTATTTATTCAGGAAATCGTTGTGCAACACTTGTAAATATGCTTTTGCAAAATCGAAATCCGGCTTATAATCTTTTTCAATGTCGAATATCTTAAATTTTTTGGTATTCCGGTTAAAAAAGAATTTCTGTTTTTTGTCTATAAAGCCCCAGCCGGTGTCGTGCATATAAAATGCGTATTGCGGGTTAGAAAAAATATCGTGGCCAAACCGGGTCGAATCAACTTGCCAACCGAGCTGCTTTATTAATGTTGGCATTAAATCGGGTTCGCAACCAATATAATCTATTGTGCCCGGTTCTTTAATCACTCCGCCGGTCCAGATAAGTGGAATCCGGTAACTTGCCGGTTCGCGAATTTCGGTTGAGCCGGGATACAATGCACCGTGATCGGCAGTAATAATTACCAGCGTATTTTTCCAAATTTCAAGTTGTTTTAATCCGTTAACAAATGCACCAATACAACTATCGGCGTAGGCAACCGAGTTTAAAAATTTGTTGTCGGTTGAGTTTCCTTTAATTTTACTGAACGGAACATCAAACGGCGGGTGGCTGCTTAATGTGTATGCGACGGTAAAAAACGGTTGTTTTGTTTTTTTTATGTCACTTAAAACCCTGTCGAACAGATAACCGTCGGGGGCACCCCATTTACTGTAATTCCGTACCTCTTTCGGAAAGTCGGGTTGCGAAACTATCCGGTTGTATTTTCCCTGTAAAACAAACGATTTCATACTGTAAAAATCGATATCGCCACCATAATAAAATGAGGTGAAATAGTTGTGCCGGTTAAAGTAATGCGACAACAAAGTTAGTTTATCCGACTTGTCGG
Organism: Draconibacterium sp.; assembly: GCA_015493625.1. Classification (GTDB taxonomy): domain Bacteria; phylum Bacteroidota; class Bacteroidia; order Bacteroidales; family Prolixibacteraceae; genus Draconibacterium. The sequence continues at coordinate 1,478 of WGCT01000398.1, forward strand.
GGAAACGCATAATCGACATTTCGAGCAACGATGGATAGCCACCAAGCAGTGCCGATATTCCACGGTCGGAACGATTCCCGGTAGAATAAAACGAAGGAAAAATAATGGCATCGTTGCAAATAGAGTCTAAATTGGGGCAAACATCGTATTTCCCTCCCAGTGCCGAAATTACTTTGTCGGAGAAACTTTCGAGAATAATAAGAACGACGTTGGGCTGAACGTTTTCGGTTTGGTTAATAATTAATGTGTCGGTTGATGTACGTGTTTTTTCAACACGATTAAAAATTTCCAACGCTCTCTCGTTGTCGAAATAAATGCACGGGTTTTCGTACGATTTTCGGCGTTCGATGGTGTTGAAGAAATTCCATAAATAATTTGCCGATGCCTGATTTACATACAATTTCTCGCTAAACGAAACAGTGCTTAAGTTCATTGGCGAAACATTAAAACCGCCTCGCATCGGAATAATTAGCAGTGCAGTTAAAAACAAAACAGCTGGCGAAAAATACCACTTTAACTTTTTATTGCCCGGGGAATTTATTGCAACAAATTTTTTGTAAAACCGGTTAAAAGGGAGAACGAAAAGGAGATAAACTGAAATTGCCGCTACACCGTTCCAAAAAGTTATGTTTGCCAAAACCTCTTTCGGGTCGCCAAAATAACTAAATGCATTTATGCCCACGCGCGTTCCCCAGTGCGGATAGAGTGCTAAATCTAACAAGTTAATAAATGTGATGGTAAGTAAAACTATAACCGAATAAATCCGGAGAGTTTTGTTTAAAATCTTTGGTGAAAACAGAAACGACAGAGAGAGAACTAACCCCGGTAAAATGGTTAAGTAGGCAGCCATCGACAAATCCATTCGGGTTCCAATCACAAAAATTTTCGCCAGTTCGGAAAAACTCAACTGCCGGCTTAAATTAAAATTGATAAGTAAAAAGAGAAGTTTAGCTGCCCAAAAATAGATTAGCCAAAAGAGAAAGTTTTTTAAAAAAGATAATACAACTCGTTTCATTCCATGAAAATTTTTAAACTTTATCTTTAACAACTTCTTTATTCATTAACGGTGCAAATCTACTCTTTTTTAGGTATAGTTTTACAGCACATCTGAATAAGATATAGAATGAAATATTTGTTTATAAAGAAATAATAAGACTTTCGATAGTGATTGTTTTGTTAATTGTTGCGAAAAAGGGAGGGTGTGTATCGAGATTTCTATTTTTTTATTGGATAAAAGGTTATTTTTGAGGGGTGTTTAGA
>WGCT01000399.1 GCA_015493625.1 Draconibacterium sp.
AAATTCAATTAAACGGCATTATAAAGTCAAGTTGCTAATTCAAATAGCTTTTCGTTTCAATAAATCTTTGGAATTAATTATAGATTGGATTTTGTAATGTATTGAGAATAAGCACCTTTTATTTATTCAGTATTATTCTAAAAGTAGTTCCTTTTCCCAATTCCGACGATTTAATAAATATTTTTCCTTTATGATAAATCTCCACAATTCGTTTGGCAAGCGAGAGTCCCAGTCCCCATCCCCGTTTTTTTGTCGAGAATCCGGGTTGAAAGATGGTTTTAAACTGCGATTTTGCAACGCCGGTTCCGGTATCGGTTATATCGATAAAAACATGTTCCTCTTTCTCTTTTAATTGAATTGAAATAGTACCGTTGCTTCCCATTGCGTCGATGGCATTTTTACACAAGTTTTCGATAACCCACGAAAAAAGAGCAGCGTTCATTGGAACCTCAATTGGGTTGGTTTCTGAAAATGAGGTTTCGAAAATAACTTTATTCGATGAGCGCGATTTTAAATAACTTATTGATGACTGCAATACTTCAACTAAATTCATACGAAGCAGTTCCGGTTTTGAGCCAATTTTCGAAAAACGTTCGGTAATTCGTTCCAATCGTTGTATATCTTTTTCGAACTCCTTAATTAATTCGGGGTCGATATTTTTTAGTTTTAATATTTCAATCCATGCCATTAGCGACGAAATGGGAGTTCCTAACTGGTGGGCCGTTTCTTTCGACATTCCCACCCAAACCTGATTTTGTTCGGCACGTTGTGTGGCATTAAAAGCAAAGTACGCAACCACAATAAATACAATAATTACAAAAAGCTGCACCCACGGATAAAACCGGAGGTTGCGCAAAATGTGCGATTCGCGATAGTAGAGTAGTAAGTAGTTATTTTCCGATAGATCGATGCGGATCGGTTTTCCCGCACTTTTCATCTTTTTAAGCTCTTTTGCAAGTACTGTTTCGCGGTGGTCTTTGCTGTAATTAATGTTGGCATCTAAATATATTTTCCCGGAAGCATCGACAATAATCATTGGAATGGTTGTGTTTTGACTGGTTACCAGACCTAGAAAATTCAGGTATTTCGAGTTGAGCTCTTCCATTTCCGGTGATGTCGATTTAACGATGGTATCGTCATACGTTGTCGAATCAATGGTTACACTGTTTAGGCGTTCGGTTGCTTCAGCCCACAACATGGCTTTCTTCTGTTCTTCCTGAGCCACTTTTTTTGTAAGCCAGTTGGTATATGCCAACGATGCAACACCTATTGAGATGGCAATAAAAAGGAGGAGTGTTTTCCAACGACGTCTTTTAAGGTAAATATCCAATGCTAACGATTTTGTATTGTTTAAAGTAGCAAACGCAAGAAATAATTTATTATTATTTGTTCATCATCTCCACTACTGCTTTTACAATTCCCTCAGTATCAAATCCGCAGTGTTTACGAAGATCGTTTAGTGTTCCATGTTCAATAAACTCATCGGGAACGCCCAGCAGTTTTACTGTTGCCGAGTAGTTATTTTCAACCATAAATTCGAGGACAGCACTTCCAAAACCTCCCTGTATTGTACCATCTTCAACGGTAATAATTTTTTTGAAGTTTTTAAAAACAGAAGAGAGTAACCCGGTATCAATTGGTTTTACAAAACGCATGTCGAAATGAGCAACTGAAATGTTTTTGCCTGCTAAAAGTTTTACGGCTTTCTGTGCAAAATAACCGGTTCTTCCAATGGTTAAAAGGGCAATATCTTTTCCGTCGGTTAGCTTTCTGCCCGTTCCAATTTCAATCTCTTCGAAAGGTTTTTTCCAATTTGGATTTACTCCACAGCCGCGCGGATAGCGAATTGAAAATGGCAATTTGTTTTCGTTTTTCTGAGCTGTGTACATCAGGTTTCGTAGCTCAGACTCGTCCATTGGAGCCGATACAATCATATTTGGGATTGAGCGCATGTATGCCAAATCGAAAACACCGTGATGTGTTGGTCCGTCTTCGCCAACCAGTCCACCGCGGTCGAGACAAAAAATTACAGGTAGTTTCTGAATGGCAACATCGTGAACGACCTGGTCGTAGGCGCGTTGCATAAATGTAGAGTAGATGTTACAAAACGGGGTCAGTCCTTGTGCTGCCAGTCCGGCCGAAAAAGTGACAGCGTGTTGTTCGGCAATTCCCACATCGAAAGCGCGGTCGGGCATTTTCTCCAACATCAGGTTCATCGAGCATCCTGTTGGCATTGCCGGTGTAATTCCAACAATTTTATCGTTCTGTTCGGCAAGTTCTAAAAGTGTTTCGCCAAAAACATTCTGAAATTTTGTTGCATTTTTTGTTTCGCATTCGTAAGTGTGAATTTTCCCTGTATTTTTATCGAAAGTTCCCGGAGCATGGTATTTAGTTTGGTTAAGTTCGGCTTGTTTAAAGCCTTTTCCTTTTTGAGTAATTACGTGTAACAGTTTGGGCCCGGGTATTTTTTTCAGGTCGTTTAAAACTTTAGCGAGGTACACAACATCGTGCCCGTCAACCGGGCCAAAATACCTGAAATCGAATGCTTCGAAAAGATTGTTCTCTTTTAAAAGCATATTTTTTAACGCGTGTTGATTTTTTTGTAAAAAGCGTCTTGTTTTTTTTCCCACTTTATCGAGTTTTCCCAATCCTTCCCATACATCTTTTTTGAAACGATTGTAAGAGCCCGACTTTGAGATATTGAGCAGGTATTGGTTTAAAACGCCTACTGCCGGGTCGATTGCCATATTGTTATCGTTTAAAATAACCAACAAATCGGCGTTGTTTCCACTGGCATTGTTAAGTGCTTCAAAAGCCATTCCTCCGGTCATTGCACCGTCGCCAATTATGGCAACCACTTTTCGGTCTTTTTCGTTTTTTAGCCGCGAAGCAACAGCCATTCCAAGTGCTGCCGAAATTGATGTTGATGCGTGCCCCACACCAAATGAATCGAATTCGCTCTCGTCTCTTTTGGGGAATCCACTAATTCCTTTGTACTTTCGGTTGGTAATAAAATCTTTCCTTCTGCCGGTAAGAATTTTATGTCCGTATGCCTGATGTCCAACATCCCAAATGAGCTGGTCGTAAGGTGTATTGTAAACGTAATGTAATGCAACGGTAAGTTCAACAACTCCTAAACTTGCTCCAAAATGGCCGGGATGAGCCGATACAACATCGATAATAAAATTACGCAGTTCATCGCAAACGTCGGGTAACTCTTTCTGCGACAATCTTTTTAAATCGTCGGGGGAATTTATATTTTCAAGTAGTTTCTTTTTTGCGTTGTTCATCTGTTTGAAAAATGTTTTCAAATATAATAATTCCTCTTTGTTAAAATGAAGTTGTTTGCATTGTTAACTATTTCTCAGCAATAAAGGAATGAATATGGCAAAGTCCGTCGAGAGTAAGTA
>WGCT01000400.1 GCA_015493625.1 Draconibacterium sp.
ATTGAAAAGCCGGCCTTTTTTAAAGCCGGCTTTTTTATTGCCTCTCCTCTACCCTGTTTTAACCCAAATTACTATATTTACATTGAAAAAAACCAAATCAGATTATGAAACCAAATTATTTTATTCTTTCGCTCTATCTTATTTTGAGCCTCGTTCTTTCCGCCAATGCACAAGTTTCTACCGCTTTAAAGTTAGACCCGAATATGGCTCTAAAAAAGGCCGATTCGGATGGAATTATCTGGTATAATCCTCAAAAAGCTCCTTTCCAATTAGTTGGATTTGAATGGATAAATCAAGATCATGTATATCGTCGGTTACCTGTTCACCCCAAGTGGGAACTATCGAGAGGTGTTGAAGGTCTTGCCAATCATACAGCCGGCGGGCAGCTCCGATTTAAAACCAACAGCAAGCGAATATTAATTAAAGTCGAACTTCGCGAAAAATCGGGAATGTATCATATGCCTTCAACCGGACAAAGTGGGTTCGACTTGTATTTAGATTATAATGGCGAAAACAGATACTTAAAAACCACGAGATTCCCTGTCGATTCGACCCGTTACAAAGTGGAATTATTTAATTCCGACACAAAAGAGATGCGCTCATTCACGCTAAACTTTCCTCTATATAATGGTGTTAACTCGCTTGAAATTGGGGTCGAAGAGGGAGCAACCATTGAGCAGCCAAATGCTTTTGAAATGAAAGGCAAATTTGTTATTTACGGAACTTCAATAACGCAGGGAGGATGCGTTTGTCGCCCGGGAATGGCCTACTCGAATATTATGAGCCGCAAATTAAATGTTCAGTTTGTAAACCTTGGCTTTTCGGGAAGCGGAAAAGGAGAACCGGCTTTGGCACATCTGATTAATCAAATCTCCGACGTTCGTTTTATTATTTTAGATTATGAAGCAAATGCAAGCTTAACAATAAAAAATACACTCGAGAATTTTATCGACATTCTTCGTGAAAAGCATCCCGAAACTCCCATTCTAATTATGTCGAAAATAAGATATGCACAAGACCGCAAAGGAACAATAAGTTATAAACGCCTAATTTCGAACCGCGACTTTCAACAAAATTTGGTTCAAAAGAAAAAAGACGCTGGCGACGAAAATATCTATTTTCTCGATGGGTCAAAAGTTTTAGGTAACAAGTATTACGAATGTGCTGTAGACGGTGTTCATCCGTCCGATTTAGGCTCACAAATAATTGCCGACAAGCTGACAAAAGCAATTCGGGAAATTTTAAATTAACCATGCACGAAACAAACAATCGTATGAAAACAGTATGGCTTCTGATAGCTTTATTTATTACAACCTCTTTTACTCCTGTAAATAAAGAAACATATTCTGTTTATAAAGTTCAGAAATTAACTACTCCGCCTAAAATAGATGCAGTTTGGGACAAAGCTCCATGGAAAAGAATAGTTGCAATTCCAATAACAAATTATATGGGCGAAAAACCGGAACATTTGCCGTTTACACAGGCAAAAATGGCTTACGACAATTCTGCCATTTATATTATTTTTAGAGTTGAAGACCAATATATAAAAGCTGTTCATTCCAAAAATCAGGAGATGGTTTGCCGCGATAGCTGTGTCGAATTTTTCTTTACACCCGACAATAAATCAAATAAAGGGTATTTTAATTTAGAAATGAATTGTGGCGGTGTATTCCTTTTCAATTTTCAAAAAAGTGCAAAATCGGGAAGAATATATATTGCTGACGAAGACATCGAACAAATTGAAGTGGCGCACACCCTGCCCAAACTTATTAAAAACGAAATTACAGAAAAAACAACGTGGGTGGTGGAGTACAGGATTCCTTTTTCGATACTTAAAAAGTATTATAACTTTTCTGAACCACAAAACGGAACCGTTTGGCGTGCCAACTTTTACAAATGTGCCGACCGCACATCGCATCCTCACTGGTTAACCTGGGCACCGGTAAATTCACCTCGCCCTAACTTTCACCTTCCCAAGTATTTCGGGGTAATTGAATTTCAGTAAGAAAATAAAAGTATAATAATATATATGAAACATTTTCATGATAAAAGATTTCACACACAAAAGCATGATTAAGTTGAAGCACAATTCTTGTCTTGTGTCTTGGTTCTTGTATCTTGATTCTAAATTTTAAACACATGAAAAACATTTCACTTTCCTTTTTATTCTTTCTCGCATTGGTTGTTTCGTCGTGTTCGCAAAAACAAGAAAAAAAAGCCGAAACAGTTTCTCAACATCCCAATGTTGTTTTAATATTTGTCGACGATATGGGTTACGGCGATTTGGGTTGTTACGGCCATCCAAATAACAAAACGCCAAACATCGATAATATGGCTACCGAAGGAATCAGGCTGACCTCGTTTTATGCAGTGGCACCGGTTTGTACTCCTTCGCGCGCCGGGCTCTTAACCGGGCGCTATCCTATTCGAAGTATTCCAACTAACTGCGGGCCGTCGTCGCCCGAAAAAGGGATGCCGGTTTCGGAAATTACCATTGCCAATATTTTAAAAGATGCCGGATATAAAACAGCTGCAATTGGCAAATGGCACCTCGGACAGGCAAAACGTTTTTTACCCACTTCACGCGGGTTCGACTCGTTTTACGGTTTGCCTTACAGCAACGATATGATTTTGCCGTGGTGTCCGTGGCTAACAGAAAAAGACACGCTGTTTATGTACGAAAACGATAAACCTGCAAAAGTTATTAACGACCACCAAGACAATCTGATAATCGAC
>WGCT01000401.1 GCA_015493625.1 Draconibacterium sp.
TCATGGCATAGCCCTGTACATTGTGCACAATGTCCAGCCCTTCAAGCAGCCCCATGTTTGCCACGCTTATAACGGGGCTGCCCGCCCCTCTGCTGTCCACATGATGCACAACAACTAATATGCGTTATTTTTATGTGGTTAGTCATTTTGGCTGTGCTTTAGTCTTGTTTTTTTAGTTAAAATATTGGTATAAATTTACTGCAAGCTATATCTTTTTCAAACCGTTTTGTTGGTTCTGGATTATACATGCATTTTCCCCCCTGATTTTCTTCAATTGGATATCCTGGCCAGTGTTCCCCACGTTTCCAATAATCACAATGTGCGCAAATTCTTTCAAGCGGTTTAGCATTGCAATTTTTAATAGGCCATTTTAATTTTTTCTTTAAATTGTTACCCATATCAGCAGCTTGCTTAGCATTTGATTTACTTAATCCGTGAGTAGCTACATGCTGTCTTCCCTCCATATCAATTCCTAATATTACGATATGGGTAAAATCAAATTTTTCCCGGATCTCTTTTACTTCACTAATTTTCATTGTCTTGTCTTTTAATTGATTAATATTTATGTTATTTTGGTAACTTTAGTTTTGCTAAAAAGTTCCACATAAAAACACCGCATATTTTGACCGTTACGCGTCAGGGATAGGAGCGGCATCCTCCGACGTTAGGAGGAGATACAGCGGATAGCCCGCCCGGACGCCCTATTTATTATTATATTTCTTCTTTAAATAATCTAAAAGTCCTTTATATTCGGATGGCTCGCTGCCAACGATGTTGCCTTTTTCATCTTCAACCATGGTGGGGCAAATAATAAGCTGGTCGATGGCGTAAAGTACAACTAAAGAAATTACCGATACAAATATTATAAGTCGAAACATGGCTATAAGGTTTTTAATGAAAGCCGACCTAAAAAGTGCAGGGCGGCCGGCTTTCGGGGGTTAATGGTTTATTTTAATTGTTTTATTTGTAATGGTTTTACATTTCCATCTTCATCGTAAATAAGGTTAAGGTAGCGCTGATATTGCTCTTTGCTCATTTCAACATGATATACTTCACCTTTTACTTTTGCGCCTTCGGTTTTGCGATATTCGTTGAGAATGCGGCCTACTAATTGATATTGCTCGGTCGTTAGTGGTTTGCCGTTAATCATTGATTTTATATAGTTGTCGATTAATTTCATGATTTCAGGGTTAAATCGCGGTTAACACTTTTTAATAACATTTCGGCAAAATGAATGTCTTTGCTTGCCTGTGTATAATCTTCTACTTCATCTTGGGTATAGGCTGTTGCAACGGCGCTTTCGCGTTCGATTTCGCAGGCGGTAATATGGCGCTGCAGGGCGCGGCTTAATACCTGAAGGAGTTCTTTGCTTTCGATTTTCATTTTGTTATTGATATTTCGGAGGTTAAACTGGTGGTGAGTTTACTGGTTCTGAAATCGCGGATTTTAACCACCGGATGGCGGTATTCGATAATCATGCCCATGTGGCGGTTGTCGCCATCGTAAAAAAATACAATGGTACCGGGTTCGATGGGTTTTGTTTGGTTTTTGCGGGCCCAGTTATAATAAACAAACCAATAGAGGAAGCCGAAAGCTAGCAGGCCAATTAATATTTTAATTACGATCATAAGGCTAATTGTTTTTGGTTAAACATTTTTGCTGATATTAAGAGGTTATCAAACCTGGTAATTTGATTTGTGTTTTTCTCAATAATCAGCTCTCTTATTTCAAATTGATTGCGAATGATGAATCCGGCGGCACCGGCATCGGTAAATTTGTAACCGATATAGCGTTGAAATTTATCGGTAAGCATGCGCATGCGCGTTTGTGATTTCCGGCTAACTCCGGCACGTAGTGCATATTGCCTTTGTTTTACAACAGTTTTTAAAAACTGCTGAAATTGTTTTGATAATCCTGCTTTCATTTTAATAAATGTTTGATGGTATTTATTTCGCGTTTAAGCTTAAGTTTTAACCATGTTGATGAAGTTTTTTTCATCCTGCGTTGCATGGTTTTAAGGCGTATGTGTAGTTGCTTTTGCGAGTAATTTTTTAGCCGGTATCTACTCCAGGAACTGGGGGCAACTCCAAAACCCCCGGGGTTGTTTCCTGAGTTGTGAACATCGTATGAAAAGATGGAGTTTGAGCGCATGATATTATTTTTTTATGCAAACAATGCCGTAACCTTGGAATGGACATTTATTGTTTGATTTAAACGGACATTCAACCTTTTCAAAGTTGAGTTGCTTATCAGTGATATCCCATTTATTATCGAGTGATGACCAATTACAAAGAATGAATTGTTGTAATATTTCCTTTTTGTTTCCCGGCATAGACTTACTAAGATGCAGTAAGGCGATGCGAGCCTTGGTAAAAGTTAACAGATGATTGAATATGAGTTCGATTTGTTCTGGAGACAAATCTTCGTAATGGTCCCAATTAACGCCATCAATTTTGCAATAGATGTGTTTTTGGAATGTTCCGGATTTGTCGAAATAGAATTCGATTTGCATGGCTATATTATTAATCAACCGGTTTAAAATCGCATTCTTCACGCAGGATAATTTCATCAATATCTGTTTTCAGATATTGGTTGATGATTTCAAGTGTATCGAGCTTGATAAGATTAGGATCATTTTCGCGGAGCCATCTCAATAATGTAAATTCAGAAATGTTGTGATGTTCCATTAAAGCCCGGCGCAAATTGTAATTCTTTCTGATTTGTTTTAAAGCACTCTGTTTAAGTATCATAATAATTATGGTTTGATTATTGCGTTATTAAATGTTATAAATATATTGTATATTTACAATGCAAACATAAACAAAAGTATGCTTTTAAAGCAAACTTTTGTTTACTTATTTTACTATATATAATAATTCTAAATATAGGATATTGAACTACAATAAAATAGAAAATATAAGAAAGCAAAAAAAAGTTAGCCAACGTGATTTATGTAAAATCATTGGTATAACTACTGTTGGTTATTCAAAAATGATAAGGGAAGAATCAATTAAAGTCAGCACCCTTGAAAAGATTGCCAAGGTTTTAGAGGTCCCGGTAATCTATTTCTTTACGGATGATGTAACACCAACCAATCAGGTTGCCGAGCCATCAACCCCTTATGGTACTAACAAACTACTTGAAGAAATATTAAATGAGCTGAAAGAGCAACTGAAACAAAAGGATGATCAGATACAGTTTTTGCAGCATCTTATTGAACAAAAACTACAATAAAAGTAAAACCCGCCAAAAGCGACAAAATGTAAATAAGTAGTAATCAAAATAATAAATAAGTGGTGAATAATCCCTTACTCTCCGCAAAACTTTATAAAAAGCTAAATGTTAAACGGTTACAAAACCGTTTAACATTTAGCCAACAAAAAAGAGAAGAATATCGTATGAAAAAGTGGGGTTTATCATCCTTAATTAGATAAACCCATGCGAAGGAAGAAGATTATTTTAC
>WGCT01000402.1 GCA_015493625.1 Draconibacterium sp.
CTTTGGGTAATAATTAAACAGCGACAGCTCTCCGAAGTTCAAAAAAACTTTATAAACAATTTAACTCACGAATTAAAAACACCCATTTCGTCTATTGCACTTTCGGCAAAAGTAATTAGTAACAAAAAAATTATTAACTCGCCCAAACGTTTGTTCGAATATGCACGCATTATTGAGGAACAAAACAACCGGCTATCGAAAAATGTAGAGAAAGTACTAAATCTTGCTTCGTTAGAAAAAAACCGGATACGGTTAAATCGTGAAGAGATAAAACTTTATGAGACAATAGCGGAAATTATTGAACAGTTTTCGAAAACAGAGTTTGGGCAGAAAGCAACCGTTCGCGTTAAAACAGAAGAGACCGGTGCAGTTATTTTTGCCGACAAATTTCATTTTACAAATTTAATTCTGAATATACTTGAAAATGCCGTTAAGTACTGTGAAAAACAGCCCGTTATTGAAGTGAAACTAACAAAACAAAACAACCGTTTTGTTTTGAGTTTTGCCGACAATGGAATTGGTATTTCGAAAGACCAGCGAAAAAAGATTTTTACAAAATTCTACCGCGTTCCAACCGGAAATGTTCATAATGTAAAAGGATTTGGATTGGGGTTAGACTATGTTAAAAAAATAACAGTTGCCCATAAATGGAAAATAAAAGTTGATGAAAATAGCAACGGAGGAAGTATATTTACACTTTTTATTCAGAATAAAAAATGAACGCAACCCGAGTAAAAATATTATTAGTTGAAGACGACGAAGCTTTACGGTTTATTGTTAAAGATAATTTGGAAGAGAATAATTACCTGGTTGAGATTGCCGAAGATGGAGAAAGAGCGTTAGCACTTTTTAACACGAGCAGGTTCGATATAATTGTTTTAGATGTTATGTTGCCAAAAATAGATGGGTTTAAAGTTGCCGGAACGGTGCGTAAAACCAATCAGCAAATTCCAATTATTTTTCTTACCGCACGTGCAATGACCGAAGATAAAATAACCGGACTAACCATTGGTGGCGACGACTACATATCGAAACCATTTAGTATGGAGGAGCTGCTGCTGAAAATTAAAATATTTTTAAAGCGCAGTCAATCGAAACACATTTCCAATACATCTCAATTAAAAACAAAACAAGTTGGAAAATTTCTATTTAATTGCGACGACCTTACTCTTTCGGCAAATGGCGACACGCGAACACTTACATTAAAAGAGGCCGAATTGATCCGCTATTTTACCGAAAACTCAAACAAAGTTCTTAGTCGAAACGACATTTTGCAAAATGTCTGGGGTTCAAACGATTATTACCTCGGGCGTAGTTTAGATGTTTTTATTTCGCGATTACGTAAATATTTTAAAGCCGATACCAATATTAAAATAACGAACTTACACGGTATCGGATTTCGTTTTTCAATAAAAAAAGAGGAGTAAAAATATGGGCATAACACAACTGATTATTTTAATTGTTATTGGTATTATTTCGGGACTATTGTCAGGCATTTTTGGCATAGGCGGTGCAATAATTGTTATTCCTGCACTGGTTTTTATTTTAGGATTATCGCAGCACGAAGCACAAGGAACAAGCCTCGCTTTTATGTTGCCTCCGGTTGGCATTTTGGCTGCGTATAACTATTGGAAAGACGGAAATGTTAACTGGAAAATTGCGCTTGTTCTTTCCATTACATTTGTTGTTGGAGCTTACTTCGGGTCGCGATTCTCGCTAAACATTTCCGACAAAATGCTACGCCGCGTTTTTGGCGTATTGATGATTGGAATGGCTTTAAAACTTATTTTTTCAAAATAGTTCTACCATTGAATAGTTAAAGCGCATGTTATTTCTCGCAAAAAACAGCTTATTGTTTTGGCAGAAATAAAAAAAGACCTATTTTTGCAGTCCGAAATTTATAGACAATAAAAGATTAAAAACAGATAGAGATGAAAAGAACATTTCAGCCATCGAATAGAAAAAGAAAAAATAAACACGGGTTTAGAGAGAGAATGTCGACTGTAAGTGGGCGCAAAGTAATTAAAGCCCGTCGTGCAAAAGGAAGAAAAAAGTTATCTGTTTCGGACGAACCGAGACATAAAAGATAGTTTTAATACTTTCAATTTTTGCGGGAAGGTAAAGAATTGTATTCTTTACTTTTTCGTGTTTATGGGTATGAATATCTCAAAATGGATACAGCCAAAAGCATAATTCAGTCGTTACAAGTTTCAGCTTCGTTAAAAACAATTGCCGAGAAAGTTTTTAATGCCGAGCGAATTTCGATGGAAGATGCCGTTGAACTTTATAACACGTCGGAGCTTGCACTGCTGGGTGTTTTGGCCGGAGTAACAAAAAAGCGGCTCAGTGGAGATTATGTCTATTTTAATCGGAATTTTCATATTGAACCCACAAACATTTGCGTGAACCACTGCAAGTTCTGTTCGTACCGCAGGCGCGAAGGGCAAAAAGGAGCCTGGGAATTGAGTATCGACGATATTCTGACTGAGATAATAAAGCATAAAAAAAGTGGAGCCACCGAAATTCACATTGTTGGCGGCGTTCACCCAAATCGCGATGTAAACTTTTACATCGAAATGTTACAGGCAATAAAAAGAACAGCACCACACTTGCACATCTGTCTCTTATACACATCTCC
>WGCT01000403.1 GCA_015493625.1 Draconibacterium sp.
ATACCTAAACGTATATATACTCAAACCAAATAGCTTTTCTCCCGATGTACATCGGGATCATGCTTGTTCTTTTTGCCCACAACTTCATCGAAAAACATTGTAGTAACCTGTAACAACGCATTTTTTCGCTTCGCTGTGAACAAAAATAACTTCGCCTCAATTCCCGAAAACCTATCTGAATTGAGTATATTTAGTGTAATTGGAATAAAGTTGTAAATTTGAACAAAAACAAAAGCTATGCATAAAAAAGAGTTAACCATTTTTGTTTTGGAGTTTAATTCTGTTTCGGAATTGGCGGAAACAGACCGGGAGCTGGTTTTTGCAGCTCGCGAAGCTTCGGAGAATGCGTATGCCCCCTATTCAGGGTTTCGTGTTGGTGCCGCATTACTTCTCGAAAACGGAGTTGTTGTAAAAGGAAACAATCAGGAGAATGCCGATTTTACTGACGGACTTTGTGCCGAGCGTGTTGCACTTTTTTATGCCAATGCAAATTATCCTCAAGTAAAAGTGGTAGCAATGGCCATATCTGCCAGTAACTCCAACGGGTTGCTTGTTCAACCTGCCCAACCGTGTGGCTCGTGCCGCCAGGCTTTGGTAGAAACCGAAACCCGTTTTCACCATCCAATTCGGTTAATTTTAGATTCAGCCTCAAAAATTATGATTGTGGAAAAAGCAGAGAGTTTGCTTCCTTTTGCATTTAAACCGGGTTCACTGGGCTAAAACGCTGGCTTTTAAATAATTTTAAAAATTCGTTCCACACAATATCGTCGGGAGGATTGGCAACAACAACCAGCGGAGTTTTTCGTACCGGATGAATTAACTCTATTTTTCGGGCGTGCAGATGAATTCCTTTATCGCGATTCGAACGGGGAAATCCATATTTCAAATCGCCTTTAATATGCAATCCTATTTCGCGTAGCTGCACTCTTATTTGGTGGTGACGACCGGTATTCAGCTCAACTTCGAGCAGATGATAGCGGTCGATACTGGCCACATGCCGGTAGGTTAGACTGGCAAATTTTGCCCCCCTGCGTTTTTCGCTAACTACATAACTTCGGTTTTGCGCTTCGTTTTTTATCAGGTAATTTTCGAGTGTATCCTGAAATTTCGGTGGCCGCTTATCGACAACCGCCCAGTACGTTTTTTTTACTTCGCCTCGCGTTTGAAAAAGCTTATTTAACCGGGGAAGTACTTTCCCTGTTTTTGCCAGAATAACAAGTCCGCTGGTAGGACGGTCGAGGCGGTGTGGCAGTCCGAGGAAAACATTACCGGGTTTATTGTATTTTTTTTTCAAATAAAGTTTAACCATATCCAGCAGGGTTTCGTCGCCGGTTTTGTCGCCCTGCACCATTTCGCCGCACGCTTTATTTATTGCAATAATATGGTTGTCTTCGTAAATTACTTTCACCGGTTATTTTTCATTTTTTTAGAAATATTGAACTTTTTAAAGCTGAAACGTTGAACGATATATTACCCCACTCTTACAGACATCTCCTTCGAGGAGAGAAGAAGACAACCATGAATACGGCAGTTAATATTGCTCCTTTTCATTTGGGAAGTCCGACGATTTTACATCGTTAATATAGTTTCCAACAGCACCTTTAATTTCGGCGGCAAGATTATGGTATCGACGTAAAAAACGCGGTGAAAACTGCTGTGTAATTCCAAGCATATCGTGAATTACAAGTACTTGCCCGTCAACTCCGCCACCGGCACCAATTCCTATTACCGGAATTTTCACCTTTTCGGCAACACGTTTTCCAAGTTGTGCCGGTATTTTTTCGAGAACAATTGCAAAGCAGCCTGCCTGTTCAAGCATTTTTGCATCGTCGATTAATTTTTTCTCCTCGGCCTCTTCTTTTGCACGAACGGCATAAGTTCCAAATTTGTGTATTGATTGCGGCATAAGTCCAAGATGCCCCATCACCGGTATTCCTGCCGATAGAATCCGTTGAACAGACTTTATTACTTCCGAGCCACCTTCAAGTTTTACCGAGTCGGCAGCAGTCTCTTTCATTATACGAATGGCAGAATTTAATGCTTTTCGCGAATTTCCCTGATACGTACCAAAAGGTAAATCGACCACAACCAAAGCACGTTTAACCGCTTTTACCACCGATGCTCCATGGTAAATCATCTGATCGAGTGTAATGGGCAACGTAGTTTGATTTCCGGCCATAACATTCGATGCCGAATCGCCAACTAAAATCACATCAACACCGGCTTCGTCAACCAGTTGTGCCATACTAAAATCGTACGATGTTAACATCGAAATCTTTTCACCACGCAGCTTCATTTCCGATAAACGGGCTGTGGTAACTTTCCTTATCTCTTTATGAACAGACATTAGTTTTTGTTTTATTGCGTTGCAAACTTAGCCAAAGCATTTGTTCTGCACAAACCTTTCTTTCCGGTTCATAACAATTCGTACTTAAAAATCGTTTACTTTGCCAAAATAAAAATTGAAATTTAACTATGAGAAATCTTGCAATTAAATTATATTCTTTAACGCTCTGTTTTCTTGTTCTTTCGTTTATTGTTTCGGCACAAACAAAACAGAAAAACTCTGATTACCTGACCTTTAAAAAGAGAGAACTAAACTCGGGAATACGTTTTGGCGCAAACAAAGAGCGAGAAGAGCTTCGCACCGACGAATCGCTCTACAACGAGGAATTAACCACCGGAACAGCATCTTTTCAGGTTGCAAACAACTATGTACGGTTTGCCGACTTTGTACAGGAAGAGTTGAATCTTAATTTTGAAGCAGGCCTACTTACAGGTTTTGGCAACTGGTTAGACAGTACATCGATAGAAAAAAGGAGTGCCGACCAAAAACTGTTTGGAGTACGAATGTCGGGGGCAATAAATTATTGGAATCGTTTCTATTACAACTCAAAAAACTATACTCTTGTTAAAATAGATGGTTGGGGACGTTACGACTGGTTTAAACAGAACTCAAAAGGAACAGCAATCGATTCAATTGGAGTAGAGACCGGTTTCGATGAACGTTCAACAGAAACAAAATTAAGATATGGTTTTGAAGCAAAAGCAGGTTGGGGCCGCGGACGATTAGAACCGATGAACAACTATATGTTGGCACAATATATTTTGGAGAAATACTTTGCGGGGCGAAACTTTTCGACTATTGAAATCAGACGAGTGGCCGCTAAAATTGCTGAGATAAAAAGTAAAAGAAACATTAAAACAGGATATAAACATGAATTTGAAACCGAGCAGTTTCTAACTTTTTTAAACGAAAAAATGATGTTAACCTCAGTTGAAAATATTGATGAAGAGTGGGAAATGGGTGAATTCTCACCCCGATTAAATGGCAGTAGAATTGAGGGTGGCCCGTTTTTTAAATACTTCAACCGCGAACCCGATTTTGTTTACGGGGGCTTCATTCAATACAACAATTCGAAATACCGTAATCTAAAATGGAATCGTAATTTTAGTGCCAACGCAAGTTATAACGGATATAAAAGAGACGACTGGGTAATGGCAGAAATAAATATCGGGTGGTCGTACTTCCCCGATTTAAAACGGCAATTCGATTTTGGAGTTAAATATGTTCCGGGAGTAATCATCAGAAACAGTTCGAATACGGCAGATTTTCATCAGGGAGTTGTTCCGTATATCGGCTGTTTTTCGCAAATATCCCGAAAAGCACGGGTAAACTTTTCGGTTGCTTATCGTATCTCTTCCGATGAAAAAATTATGTTTCCCGGCCCCGAATTTTCGTTAGCAGTATACCGAAGCCGGTATTAAACCCGTAAAAATACCTTTTTCCTGTACATAAAATAAAGTACCAACCAAACAACTGCCAGCGCTCCAATGGCAATAACCAGCTCGCCTGATTTGCCTAATGGTTTGGCTATCCACCCAACAAAAAAACCGGAAAGGTCGTATATGTTAATAATTCGGCGAAACAGATAAACAAATATTGAATTCATACCAATTACGCGAAAATAAAAAGCCCATTTTTGAAATTTCCAGTGGTCGATTATAAGAAAGAAAAGAGCGAGTAAAATAAAACTGATTCCTCCGGCAAGCATATTAAAAGTCGATGTCCAGACTCTTTTAATAATCGGGTAAAACGATGAAAACAAGAGTGCCAGAATAATTAATCCAACACCGGTTGCTACCAAATATCCAATTTTTTGCCAGTCTGTTGTTTTCTTTCGTCGTAAAATATTTCCGGCAATGGTACCCAACAAAGTAATTCCGGTTGCCGAAAGGCTGCATAAAATTCCTTCGGGATCGTAGGTTGTTTCATACAATCTGCCCGGCAAGAATAGTTGATCGATGTAACTGTTTATCGAGCCCGTTTTATCTAAAACACCTGCACCGAATCCTGGCACAGGAACGAGTAGTTGCAACACCCCATATCCTACAAGAATACCAACAACCCATATTATCCGGCTGCGAAACGATTCGAAATAGATAACAATTAGAGAGGCAAAGAAATACCCAACACCAATTTGTGCCAAAACACTTGCTATACGGGCATTGGCAAAACCATTCTGAAAAGCACCATTATAAAGTAAACCCAAAACAAATAACAAAACCAATCTCTTAAAAACTTTTCCTAACAGTTTTTTCTTCGAAACATTTTTTTGCAGTTTGCTTTTTACTGAAAATGTTATGGCCACTCCCGAAATAAACATAAACATCGGAAAAATCAGATCTTCGAAATGAAATCCGGCCCATTGTGCATGTTCCATTTGCGCTTCAAGCCAGGTTGCACCGGTCATTCTCGAAAGTAAAACAACCAAATAACCACCTCCCGTAATCCAAAACATATCAAATCCCCTTAGTACATCTAGCGAATATAAACGTTGCTGAGGCTGGCTGCGTAAAGACTTTTTTGCCATTTAATTTAGGTTTAATTGAAATGAAAATTAAAAGTTTTTTTCAAAAGAGGTTCAAAGGTAACAAATTGAATATTTCTCACAAAAATCTATCTCGTTTCTGTCTTTTTGTCACCGCTTTTGACAGATTTTTAGCCACAACGAAATAAACACGTGCCAGTTTTGCACTGAAATTTCACTAATTTTCAATGGCATAATCATTGATAAAAGCAAGTCGTAAATTTTTTTGAAATAACAATTAAAATATATAACAATGGGAAAAATTATTGGAATTGATTTAGGAACCACAAACTCGTGTGTTGCTGTAATGGAGGGTAACGAGCCTGTCGTTATTCCTAACAGCGAAGGAAAAAGAACAACTCCTTCAATTGTTGCATTTGTTGAGAATGGCGAACGTAAAATTGGCGATCCTGCCAAACGTCAGGCAATCACAAATCCAACAAAAACCATATCGTCGATTAAACGTTTTATGGGCGAAACTTTCGACCAGGTATCGAAAGAAGTTAAACGTGTGCCGTACAAAGTTATAAAAGGCGACAACAACACGCCACGTGTTGAGATTGACGATCGTAAATATTCGCCACAAGAAATTTCGGCGATGACACTTCAGAAAATGAAGAAAACTGCTGAAGATTATCTTGGACAGGAAGTTACCGAGGCAGTAATTACTGTTCCGGCATATTTTAGCGATTCGCAACGTCAGGCTACAAAAGAAGCCGGTGAAATTGCAGGATTAAATGTTCGAAGAATTATTAACGAACCTACTGCAGCATCGCTTGCATACGGAGTGGACAAAATGGACAAGGACATGAAAATTGCCGTGTTCGACCTTGGTGGCGGTACATTCGACATCTCTATTCTTGAATTGGGTGACGGAGTTTTCGAAGTAAAATCAACCGACGGAGATACACACCTCGGCGGAGACGATTTCGACCAAGTACTTATCGACTGGTTGGCCGATGAGTTTAAGAAAGATGAAGGTATCGATTTAAGAAAAGACCCGATGGCTTTGCAACGCTTGAAAGAGGCTGCCGAGAAAGCTAAAATCGAATTATCGAGTTCGTCGCAAACCGAAGTAAATCTGCCCTATATTATGCCGGTTGACGGAATTCCAAAACACTTGGTAAAAACTTTAACCCGTTCGAAATTTGAGCAGTTGGCCGACAAGTTAATAAATGCCACAATTGAGCCTTGTAAAAAAGCATTGAAAAACGCAGGCCTTTCGGCTAGCGATGTCGACGAGGTAATTTTGGTAGGAGGATCGACACGTATTCCTGCTATTCAGGAAAAAGTTAAAAATTTCTTCGGAAAAGAGCCTTCGAAAGGTGTAAACCCCGACGAGGTTGTTGCAATTGGTGCAGCCATTCAGGGAGGCGTTTTAACCGGAGAAGTAAAAGACGTTTTACTGTTGGATGTTACTCCACTGTCGTTGGGTATTGAAACAATGGGTGGCGTAATGACAAAACTAATTGAGGCAAATACAACCATTCCGACAAAAAAATCGGAGTCGTTTACTACTGCTGCCGACAATCAGCCATCGGTTGAGATTCATGTTTTGCAAGGCGAGCGTCCTATTGCTTCAGGAAACAAAACAATTGGTCGTTTCCACTTAGACGGTATTCCGCCGGCACCACGTGGAGTTCCACAAATTGAAGTAACTTTCGATATCGATGCAAACGGTATTTTGCATGTAAATGCAAAAGATAAAGCAACCGGAAAATCGCAATCAATTCGTATTGAAGCTTCATCGGGTTTGTCGGAAGAGGAAATTAACAAAATGAAAGCCGAGGCCGAAGCAAATGCCGAAGCCGATAAGCAGGCAAAAGAGACTGCCGATAAAATTAATCAGGCTGACAGTTTAATTTTCCAAACAGAAAAGCAGTTGAAAGAGTTTGGCGACAAATTGCCTGCCGACAAAAAACAGCCTATTGAAGATGCATTAAAGAAATTAAAAGATGCACATGAAAGTAAAGATTTGGCTGCTATTGACGCTGCAATGGCTGAATTAAACACAGTATTCCAGGCTGCTTCGCAAGAGATGTACAACGCTTCGCAAGCCGAAGGAGGAGCAACTCAGGAACCGCAAGCAGGAGGAGAACAGTCTGCCGACGAT
>WGCT01000404.1 GCA_015493625.1 Draconibacterium sp.
GATATTTATAAAAATGTACCGAACCATTACTCTTATAAGACCGCTATTGGATGCTAATGGCAGGAAATGACGAAGCCGAAAGAGTAAATTGTCTTTTACTTATTCATTTTATTTTTTGTTTTTTGTTTCGTTTTTTACCTTACTGCTCTGCCTTCGGCATCAATTTATAAAAAACCTCAGTATTTTGTTAAACAAAAAGGCAACAGGTAAATTTATACACTATTTTTTGCAAAAAAGCATTTAGCCTTTTATTTTTTTATGTGTATTATGGGAAGGAGTTAAATAGTTTCTAAAATTATATTTCACTTCGAATACAGATTAACTAAGCCTGTCAAAAAACAGTTTGCTAATTCCTGCCTCGTATTGCTAAATAATTATCTTTGTTTGCTAAAATAAACAGAGATTACAATGAGAAAAAATTTAGTTACGGTGGTGATATTGATTGCCATTTTGCTTGCAACGCATCAGGTTTCTGATGGGTGCACCAACTTTCTTATTTCGAAAGGTGCAACAATTAATGGTTCCACAATGATTACTTACGCTGCCGATTCGCATACCCTTTATGGCGAATTATATTTTCAGCCGGCAGCCGATTATCCGGCCGGTGCAATGCGCGATATTTACGAATGGGACACCGGGAAATATTTGGGACAGATTCCGCAACCAGGCCACACGTATAGTGTTGTTGGAAATATGAATGAATTTCAGGTGGCCATTGGCGAAACCACATATGGAGGTCGTCACGAATTAGCCCATCAACCGGGTGCAATAATCGATTATGGCAGCTTAATTTACATAACACTGCAACGAGCAAAAACAGCCCGCGAAGCAATAGAAACAATGACCAGTCTGGTTGCCAGGTATGGTTATTACAGCTCGGGTGAGTCGTTCTCGGTTAGCGATGCCAACGAAGTGTGGATATTGGAATTAATTGGAAAAGGCGAAGGAGAAAAAGGGGCGGTTTGGGTAGCCCGGAAAGTTCCCGACGGGTACATTTGCGGACACGCCAATCAAGCGCGTATTACAACATTTCCGCTGAATAATCCGGAGAACTGTTTGTATGCCAAAGATGTAATTTCGTTTGCCCGTAAAAAAGGGTGGTTTACCGGTAGCGATAAAGATTTTAGCTTTTCGGATGTTTATGCTCCGGTTGATTTTGGTGCTGCACGTTTTTGTGAAGCCCGTGTTTGGGCAGGATTTAAAAAAGTAACCAGTGGATTAGATGAATACACCGATTATGTTATGGGGAAAGTGAAACATGGCGGAGCAAATAACTTTGCAACGAACCGGATGCCACTTTGGGTAAAACCGGATAAAAAATTATCGGTTCAGGACGTGATGGAAATAATGCGCGACCATTTTGAAGGAACACCACTCGACATGACAAAAGATATTGGTGCCGGGCCATTTGGACTTCCGTATCGTTGGCGCGGTTTAACCTGGAAAGTTGATTCGACAGAATATTGTAACGAACGCGCAATTTCTACACAGCAAACCGGCTTTTCGTTTGTTGCGCAGTCGAGAAGTTGGCTGCCAAATCCAATTGGAGGAATTTTTTGGTTTGGTGTCGACGATGCTGCAACTACTTGTTATACTCCTATGTATTGCGGAATAACTAAAGTGCCGGAGTGTTTTAAAGTTGGAAACGGCGATATGCTTACATACAGCGAAACGGCAGCTTTTTGGATTTTTAATCAGGTTAGCAATTTTACCTATTTACGTTACAACTACATGATTAAAGATGTACAAAAAGTACAAAAAGAGTTGGAGGATAAATTTGTGGCCTATACACCTGTTGTAGATAAAGCTGCCGAAATGTTGTACAACAACGAAAATAAAAACAGAGCCAGAGAGTTTTTAACCGAGTACTCGGTAAACGAAGCCAACAATATGACTAAGCGCTGGAAAAAGCTGGGGCAGTTTCTACTGGTTAAATATATTGATGGAAATATTAAAGTTGAAAAAGAGGGTAAATTCGTTCGCACAAAAGACGGAATGGCAGTGCATCCACAGCAACCCGGCTACCCCGAATGGTGGCTAAAAGCAATCGTTAAAAGTACAGGCAATCATTTTAAAGTTTTGGATAGTAGCCATTAATAAAATATTGGATTGCTTTTTGACTATTGCGTGCGATAAAGTACTTTTGAATGGAAGTTATGACAGATACAGAGATAAAAATAGAATACAAAGAGATTTGCCTTAATCTAGCCGATAGGAAATTAAAGCCGGCATTCGACCTGCTCGAGAACCTTATTCAACAAACCGGTTTAATTATTTATCTCGAAGAGTGGCGCTCGCTCGAACAAACCTATCGATTTATGTTGCAATATACGGTTGAGGGAGTTTCAGACCCAGAACGACAAAAAATTTACAGAAAACTAATTGTTTCGGTGTACGAACTTGCCGATAC
>WGCT01000405.1 GCA_015493625.1 Draconibacterium sp.
GGAGTGGGGAGGCCCCTAATTAATTCCTTTTGCCATTTCTATGGCATTTTTTAATGCTGCCAATTTATTGTTCACTTCCTGCAATTCGTTTTCTTCCTGCGAGTCGGCAACAATGCCGGCACCTGCCTGATAAAAGAGTTTGTTGTTTTTGCTGAGGAAAGAACGAATCATAATTGCATGGTTTAAAGTTCTGTCGAAACCGAGATACCCGATGCAACCGCCATAATAGCCACGATTTTGATTTTCGTATTTATCAATCAGTTCCATAGCTTTATATTTTGGTGCTCCCGATAAAGTTCCGGCAGGAAACGTTTCGCCCAAAACTTTTATCAGGTTTGTTTTGTCGGTAATTTCTCCCGACACCTGCGAAACCAAATGAATGATATGCGAATAAAACTGCACTTCGCGGTAGGTCTCAACTTCAACATTATTTGCATTGCGGCTCAGGTCGTTTCGTGCCAAATCGACCAACATTACATGCTCGGCATTTTCTTTCGGGTCTTTGCTCAACTGTTCGGCAAGCGCCCGGTCTTGCTCGTCGTTACCGGAGCGTTTAAATGTTCCGGCAATGGGATGAATAAACGCTTTATTATCGTGAATTCGAATTTGCGCCTCGGGGCTCGAACCAAAAATACGGTAGTTACCAAAATCGAAATAAAAAAGGTAAGGCGATGGGTTTATGGAACGCAATGCACGATAAACATTAAAGTCGTCGCCGGCAAACTGCTGCGAAAACTGACGGCTTAAAACAATCTGAAAAACGTCGCCACGGTAGCAGTGTTCCTTTCCTTTTGTTACCATCTGCCGGTATTCATCGTCGGTAATATTTGATGTTTCGTTACCGAGCAGTTCAAATTTGTCCGTCGAAAAATTTAGATTTACCAAAAGATGATGAATATAATCCATTTGCGAAGCCTCGTTTTCGAGCAGGTTTTCAACAATATGAATAATGTTTTTATGGTGGTCGATGGCAACCACATATTTATAAAAACTGTATTTCACCTCCGGAATTTGGTACTCCTCTTTTTTGTCGGACGTGAATTTAATGCTTTCGAAATGTTGAATGGCATCGAAATTCACGTAGCCAAATAAACCGTTTGCCGGTAATTCTATTTCGGTTGAATCGACATTAAATGTTTTAAAGAACGTATCGAGTTCATTGTCGAGTGTTCTCTTTTCAGAAAGGTTAAATTTCTCTTTTTCAGCTTCCGGAAGCTCTTTTTCAACTTCTCCGTTATTTACCGTAAAGTTGGCAATTGGATTGAAAGCGATAAAAGAGTAAGCATTTTCACTTCCGTGATAATCGGAGCTTTCGAGTAATATCGATTTCGGATAGAGGGTTCGCAGTCGCAGATAAATACTTACAGGAGTAACCGTATCGGCAAGAATTTTTCGAACTTCAGGTTTAAAATTTAGTGTTTTCATTTTCTTATTTTTCTTGAACCACAATAGTTCACATGAGTTTTTATTTTATTTTTTTTCTTACACCTCTCCTTTTGAGAGGCCGGGAGAGGCTCCAAAAAAAGCGGCTCATCGTGTTCCGATGAGCCGCTTTAGTTAATGCAATAGCGAATTCTCTTCTCACGATTTCTGTAAAAAGTTACTTTGCCACCACCAATTATTTGTTGTTAAAGTTTTCATCTCAAATTAAAAATAAAAAAACCTGCTCTTTTCGGAGCAGGCTCATTTTGAATATTTTAAAAATACCAATATGGCTATTAACTCCTAACTTACGTAAGAAGACCCCACCACGGCAGCCATATTGTATTTAATTTTTGCATTTTGTTATTTAAATTCAGTTCAAAAGAATAAAATATTTTACTAAAAAACAACTAAGAGCGATAAAAGTTCGGATAAACCCTGAAAAATTAATTTGCCAAAGTAAACCTGAAACTCACGCCGAAATTGGTATTCGATGTTGGGAACGAAAGCGAAGTAAACGGATTATTTATTATTTTATCGAAGAAAACCCGCATTTGAAAACGGTCGCTCAACATATAGTCGGCCGTAGTTTTTATACTAATGGCACTCTGTCCCTGAGTAATCTGATTGTCGTTATCGTCTAACTTACGAAGTATTGTTTTGTTTTTACGAAGTGAGAAATCGGCGCGTAAATTAAGGTCGTTCGAGTAAGCTTGTTGCGATTTTTTAGTTTTAATAATTAAGTCCATTTGTGTAAACCGGTATCCCAATCCAACGGTATATTCGTTGCTCAGCACTTCGGTTAACTGGTTGTTTGCAAACGACAAGTTAAGGTTTCGCGATTTTTTTATTTCGCCACGCGAGGTAAAATCGTTTACCCACATAATATCGAGGTTAATTAATGGGCTAAATGTTTCGGTAATACTAACCGAATTAAAATCGTAAGGAGCAACAAAGTTTTCGGCAAAATCACGAACGTAACTAAACCCGTCTTCGCTGGCAAGGTAGCTAAGGTTGGTGTTAAAAGCTCCAACATTGTAACTCGACGGTAACCGTGAGTAAAGTTAAGCGAGCGCATTACTCTGTTCAGCCCCGGTATTTTTGAAACAATTCCTTCGTACCTGATTTGCCAGTTTGGGCGCATAAATTTAAACGAAGGGAAGAGACCAAGTTCCACTTTTTCGGGGCTTTTATTTTGATAGGCTGCCAAAAATGCAGGCACAAGTACTTCTACCGAATTTGGTCCGTAACCGTCGGGGTAGCCCGGGTAATTGGGGTGTTCTTTGTTGGGGTCGTAACCATGTCCACCACCAACCGGACGCTGTGCTGCAAGACGTTTTGCTATTACCAACCGGTTTTTCTTTAAACTTTCAAACGCTTCCGACTCATGAACCTCACCTTTGCCAATAGCAAAAAATGCTGTTCCCCAGGTTAATGTAGAGATGCTAAAGTTCCCCGATTCGGAAAAACTGTTTGCATTAAAAATACCCGTATTATAGTCGTAATTATAAAATTCGCTTATGTTTTTCGACATCGACCTGTTGGCAGTAATATCGATTCGCAAATCGGGAAGTGGTTCAATGGTTGCCCGCAAATTAATTCGTTCGTTTTGAGTTGTAAGGTACGGCATATTTAATGTCGAGTCGGTTGTAATCCATCCATTTTGGGCTGCTTTTTTTGCAAATTCTCTATCTTGCCAACCAAAAAGGAATGGCAATCCCGGGGCAAAACTCGACCCGATAGGTTGATTGAAGATTCCATCTTCAGGCCGGTAGTTTCCTGCACCAAACAGAGTTGGCTCGGGCAAATATCCGGGTAATACCGTACCTCCGCTTTTACTGTAATTTGCCGTTATTGTTTGAACTCCAATTAAAATACGAGTTGTAAGATCTAAAACATTTTTCAAAAAAGTTTGGCTGCCCGGAACTCCTGTAACCGATAGCATTGCCTGCGACGCATTGGCTAACGGAGTAAATTCAATGGTGTTTGCATCGAGAACTTTTACCTTGCCGGGAATAACTTTCCCGTTTGTTCCGGTGGCGATTACTTTTACCTTTTTAGTATTGAGCTTGTGCGTAATTTTTTGTGCAACATTTGCTTTTAACTTCACATTGTTGGTATACGTTTTCTCCTGTTTCTTTTTGGCAAGGGGTTCATTGGTTTTATTTCGGCCTCCGCCTGCACGCCGGTTAATACTTCCCCGGCTTCTTCCCGTTCGCCTGAATTTTCTATTTACCTCCTTAAAATAGGGCACTTTATTATACAAACTCATTAGCGATGCATTTCCCGAAATCTGGAAATTCCTTGAGTTTTGAACCCTGTTTCCGAGCCGGATTGTATCTACTGTCATTGGGCCGGCAATCCAGTCGTAAGTTCCCTGATAACGAACTGTTGAGGAAAGAAAGTTTAACATTTTTATCTGGTTGATAGGAATTCGGTAGGTAATGTTAAAGGCATGATTATATAATGTGGGGCGGCCTAAATTAAAAAGGTTGGTTAATATCGAATCTTTTTTCCACTGATAGTCGTCGTCGTGCCGGTTAATTCTTCCTGCGGGTTCGTCAATTCGCGAGGTACTTCTCGATGAAAAATCGAATTTCAGCATTCTCGTTATATCGTACCTGAAATCGAAATACCGGTTCCATAAAAAATCTTTTTCGTAGGTGGCCGGAAGAATAAAATTCGGGTTGGTAATGTTTCGTGTTATTCGCTCTCTGTTTTTCCGGTACAAATCGGTTCTGTATGAGATTTGGGTTGGCAGCGGATAAAAATTGAAGTTTCCAATAAGTTTTAGAGGGCCTTTATTTAAGAATTTAACTTTTTTAAGCGGTTGAATTAGTTTCGACCGGCTACTATAGTTGTACGAAAACATTGCACGATGTGTTTTATCTAAATCCACTTCGGTATTTACATCGCGGCGTTTTACCTCGTTGTACGAGTAGGTAACTGCAAAATTCTCAATATCCCACAAATGCGTTTTACTCTTCTGTTTTTGTGGTTCAATTTTTACGTTCGTAAGGTTAATGCTTTTTCGTGTTATTAAATCCTGCGATATAAATTTTATCGAGTCTTTTTCGTGTTTTGTGTCGGCATGTTTTAACGACTCTTTTAGTTCAATATCGGGGTCGAGTGGATTGTATTTAGGATTTTTAGCACTTCTCGAGTAGCCATAATACAATGGAATTCTTACACCCATTTTTTCGGGGAAGAAGCGGCCTAAATCGAGCGATGTGGAAATATCGAATTCATTTAAATCATCGAGCTGGCGCTGATTAATATTTTGGCTCAGATTACCATAACCTGCCGAACGGGTTCTTCCGGCAAAAGTAACACTTCCCAAGTCGGCCAATCGAGCCGATAAACGCCCGTTGGCAGCCCAGCCACCGTCTTCATCGAAATCGGTTAACCGCAATTCGTTCACCCATGCTTCAACCGATTTCGGACCTGTATTAACTTGCCCTTTCCGGTTACGAATTCCCATCATCATTACCTGTACGTTACCAAGATTTGGGTTACCCTTAATTTTTACACGGTTTTTATTTTTGTTCCATCCCTCATGAACTTTTTCGAAAACATCCTGAATAGAAAGCGACGAGCCGGCTCGTCTCATTTCGTCGTTCCGCTCAAGTTTTAAGTTGGTAAACAGGTTTAAAGGAATATCGAGCAAATTATCTTCGGGCCATACAATTTGCCTGTCGCTTTCGTTTTCGCCGTTGTAAAAACCCGGAGGTGTTAATTTTAATGGAATTTCGTATTCGTAATAGTTGTAACTATAGTCGGACCCCACACGGATAAAGAAAGATAACTCATCATCTTTTAACGGATGATTCTCTATCTCTTCGGCATGAACAAACATTTTTAATCTCTTGTACCTTCTGAAATCCATATAAAGCGGTTTATAGGCTGCACGGGCGTCTCCCTGTTCCAAATCGGTTACTTTTAGTACCATCGATTGCTCGTTCATTTGCCTTAACTGTGGGTTTGCCGGGTCGATTACGCGGTCTATTCCGGGAGGTAAAATATAGTTTACAGGTTTACGGCTTCCGTTCTCTTCAATACTCACTGCCGAAACATCGAATGAAGCTACCGGAGACGATGCTCCGGGATCGCCAATTTCGCGTGTATAACGACGCCAGTCGGCACGAACTAAATCGAGCGTTGCAAACCGAAGAATTGTTGAGTCTTGAAAATCGGTCATAAACATTCGTAAAAAACGAATGGACTTAAAATCGCGAATATTTCCGATTGTTTTATCGGGGTCGCGTACCGGAATTTTAAACTGATACCATTTTACATCCGAAATTTTACCATTCTTTAGCTGAACACGAGCATCTTTTATATCGGTAATGTAATTCTGTCCAAGTTGCATATCGCTTTTGCGAATACTAATTTTATATTGATAGTAGCGCTCGTACTCGTTTAGCGTATTGTCGTTATTAATATCTTCAACATCGGGAAGAGTTGATGCGGCAGTTGGGTAGTTTTCGGGCGAAATCTCATCGGTTGGAGAGTTGCCTTCGGGGCCGTTGTATTTTTTATATCGTGCTAAAATACTAAGCTTTTCCTCGTCATATTTCAAGCCGCGAAAATAATGGTAATCGTCGGAAGAGGGGTCATCAAGAGCTTCTTGGTATGCATTTGGATTTACATAGTTTTTTAATGTTGCCAAATAGTTGGTGTAATGCGATTTCTCATCGGTATCGTTTAATCCGTCGAAACCCACATCCTGATAAATTCGTGATGTGGGATTATTATCGAAAGCATTAACCAGCGATTGCAACGTAGAAACCCGCCCCCAAATTGTGGTATCGACATTTACAACTTCTTCTGTTGTTGGCAATCCGTTTTCGAATGCTTTTCTCGAATCTTTTAAAACATCTTCCGAAACATCGCCAAGGTTAAAATAGAGGTCTCCTCCCTGATGCTGATTTAGCGTATCGTTTACAAACGGGTCCATCATCCAAAACTCAATAAACTCGATGTTTGACGTTTCGAAATCGCTGGTTTCAATTTTTCGCATAATTCCGCCCCACCTTGTTTTTGGGTCTTTTAGCGTACCGTCGGGGTTTACTCCCGAAGAGTAGTTGGTTGGTGCGGCGTCGAAGTTATACGGGCCACGTTCTTTTGGGTAAAATGCAAGGTCGAATACCGGGATATTTGTTGGCTGACCCACGGGAGACTCTTTGGCGGGAAAAATCTCTTTTTCGAATACTTCGCGCACAAAGTGGTTCGACTGCATATCTTTATCGTTCTTAATATGGTCGGGGGTAAGACTATTGTTTCGTAAGAAAAGCGGGTCGATAATATAGAATGCCAGTTTTGCCCGGTTAATTCCGTACTCGAGCGAGTTGGTTAAATTTGCTTCGGGGAAAAGATCGTTTTGAAACTGTGGTGTACTTGCCAGCACCCACGACTGCCGTGTTTTTAGGTTAATGGTTGTTTTTGTTGCCTCAAAATCGTCGATGTAGGCAGCACCTTTTGTAGCTTTCGAATGCCCCGGAATTAACTGTGCCACTTCCCCCTCAAAATCAATTGTCGATGGAGTTTTTGTTGTATAAAAAGGAAGTTTATCGAGTGCACGTGTAATCATCATACTCTCTGTCGAATAGCGCATATCCATACCAACCTGCAAGTTCGAAACGGGATCGTTTCCGTAATCAACTTTCGAAGTTAGTGGTCGCTCGTGCATATAGAGTGCAGTTGCTCCAATGTTGAAATTGTCGGAGAAAGCGTAGTTTGCATAGGCACCCATTAATGTTTTTCGTTGCATGGTAAACAGGTCTTCGCTTTCGGTGGAGACCTGAATTGGCGTGCCTGCTTCGAGTAGTGCCTGATTAATGATTTTCACCCGCCCCAATGTGTAATCGACTGTATAATCGACATTTTCGACCAAAATACGACCGCCTGCCGTTACTTTTACCGAGCCCTGTGCTAAATTTAAGGCACCCAGACTAATGTCGGAGCTCGAAGAACCTTTGTAGCTTCCTACCAGTTTGTACTTATTATGTTCGGCATCTTGTTCGGCATAAACACGCGTTGAATCGTACAGCGATTGAAACGTAAATTTCTTTATCAAATTGGGATCCTGAATTGAGTCGGCCAGATGTTTTCCAAATGGTTCAATTACCGGAAAGATGATTCGCCCTTTGGCTGAGTTTACTGTTATCCCTTCAATGTAGTCGAACATACCGTCTTTATTGGGGTCGAGCTGTTTATTTAGTTTGTCGAGGTTCATCACCTCCAATAAAATATGACCGTTTATTCTGCTTTCCGGCAGGTAGTTAATGTATGTTCCTGTCGAATCGTTCTGATAAACGACATTAAAATTAAACTCATCGTTGGTGAGTTGATAGGCATTTAAATTGTAAATGTTTTTCATCATCAAATCCCAGGTAGGAAGTAATGGCGACAGGTTTGTGCCTTTTAATAGCTTTAATACTAGTGTGTTAGGGGCACTAATTCCGTCGGTCGAGAATTCTCCAACCTGAAATGTTTTTCCATTTGACGTGTAGTTAAAAGCAACGGCCAGAACCTCGTCGGTGTTTAGCGAAGTATTTAACGAGATGTAACCCAACTGCTGATTTACGGTGTATTCCGACGGGCTTAGTTTTCGTGCCTGCTCAATTTTTTCGTAGTCGCGGCCTCCAATAAAATCCTGTCCGAATTGCGCCATCTCCTGAGTGATTTTCGACACATCGCGAATTGCTGCATGCGTATTTACCATTTCGTAATACAGCCCGTTGGCATCGTTATGAGGGAAAATATTTTCGGGATAAGGCAGTCCCGGTGTTTCTTGAAACTGCGGTATATTGTTATAAATATTTTTTTCGTGTTCTCCCAAATCCTGAAACGAAATAATATTACGTGCTTCGGTAAAGTTGTTCGATTTGTTGGTTACCCACACTTCAATTTTATTTATATGAATGGGCGACCGTGGAACGGCAGTGTTTTGCAGCCATTCGTCGTAATGGTCGCGGAAATATTGAGCAAGGAAAAAGTGTCGGTTGGCATCGTAATCGGCTGCCGAAAGCTCGAAATTTGTAATTTGTGCACCTCCTTCGGTTTCAACTGTTTTCGACTCTCCTTTATGTTGCGAGAAGAGTGTGGTTAATGTTAGTTTTCCAAATTGCATTTCGGCTTTAATACCAAAAAGGTTCGATGCTCCGGTAATTAACGAACCGTTTAAAGGCAACGAAACGTTACCGGCTTCAATTCGTTTTAAAATTTCATCCTCATCGCCGGTGTATTCGAGGTTCATTTTATTTTCGTAATCGAATGTGGCCTCGGTGTTGTAATTCACCCGCATATTCATTTTGGTTCCAATTTGTCCCATCACATTCATCTGTATTTTCTCGTCGAAGTCGAATGTGGGAACTTTCCGTAACCGTTCGGGGATTGCAGGGTTTTCGGTGGCATTCATTTGGTACCCGAAACTCACTTCAACAAAACCTTGCGGCTGAATATTAATTGTGTTGCCGCCAAAAATACGATTGAATGCTTCGCCCCCCACGGTAAGTTGCGGAATAAGCGATTTTTTCTGATCCAAATCGTGAATCCGTGTACGTTGTTTCCAGTAGTTTTTTACCGAATTCTCAAAGTCGTATTTTACATACTCGTCGAGCGACATACTTTGTGGTAAACGATAATTTAGGTTGCCAATTTTCTCGTAAAAAACGTACTGACCACTCACCGGGTCGTACTCAATTTCGTATTTTATATTATCGGGATTATTTAGAAAAAGCTTTATCGAATCTTGCTTTGAATAACCAAATGCCGGCTGGTCTTTAAACGGGAATGGCAGTGTTCCTATGGTATCTGTTTGTACGGTATCCTGAACTTGTGCCAACACAATTTCGCCCGAGAGATCGCTTACTCCGGCAAATGCAGAACCGGCAAATGCAAGTAAAACGACAAATAGGAACAAGAAGTATATTTTACGTAAACTTCGGGTCAATTTCATTATTGGTTATAACCTTTTTAAAGCTTGTTTAATTACGCTCTCAACAGTTGCGTCAGGCTGTTCCTGAAGTATTTTCGAGATTGCTTTTTCGGCATCTCGTTTCGCAAACCCCAGCATAACTAATGCAGATAACGATTCATTTCGAATTGTATTGTCTGACGAAAGCAAAATATGACTCGAATCGGCTAATTTTCCTAACTTGTCTTTTAAGTCGATAATAATTCGTTGAGCTGTTTTTGCACCAATGCCCTTCACTGCTTTTAAAACGGCAACGTTTTCGGTGGTTACGGCAGCAATCAGCTCTTCTTTGTTTAACGACGAAAGCATAACAATTGCAGTGGCAGCTCCAACGCCGCTTACCGAAATTAGATTGCGAAAAAGATCGCGCTCTCCTTTATCAAAAAAACCGTATAAAATATGTGCATCGTCGCGCACAACCTGATGCAGTAAAAGTTTTCCCTCTCTTTTGCCGTTTATTTTACTGTATGTGTTTAACGATACATTAATAAAATAGCCAATTCCTCCGGCTTCAATTATTATGCTCGCCGGATTTACATCAACAATATTTCCACGTATAAATTCGTACATTCAGCGTTTGGTTTTAAAAATTAATCGTCTCCGGCCTCAATATCAACGCTTTCATCAACCTGATTTGGATTGATATTATATTTTCGTAATGGATTTTTCGAAATCTCGGCATAAATTTTTCTGTTTTTAAAAATATCGATGGCGAGATAGAGTGCCTGACGGAACGATTCGGGCGAGGCAACGCCCTCGCCGGCCAGCGAATATGCCGTTCCATGCGATGGCGAGGTTCGCACAATTGGTAGTCCGGCGGTGTAATTTACCCCTCGCTCGAACGATGCCAATTTAAAAGGAATCAACCCCTGGTCGTGATACATAGCCAGAATTGCATCGAATTTTCGGTAATCTTCCGAGCCAAAAAAACCATCGGCAGGGAACGGCCCCAAAGCAATAATTCCCTCTTTTTTGGCTTGTTCAATGGCCGGAATAATTATCTCTTTCTCTTCTGTTCCAAGCAGTCCGTTATCGCCGGCATGCGGATTTAGTCCAAACACAGCAATTTTCGGTTTTGTTATCGAAAAGTCTTGTTGTAACGTTTTCGCAATTATTTTTATCTTCGAAAGAATTAGCTCTTTGGTTAAACTCTCGGCAACTTTTGCAACAGGAATGTGTGTTGTTACCACACCCATTTTCATGGTTTCGCTCACCATTAACATTGCATAATCTTCGGCGTTAAAAATTTTTGCCAGATATTCGGTGTGGCCGGGAAAATTAAAGCTTTCGCTTTGAATATTGTCTTTATTAATGGGGGCAGTAATTAACACATCGATAAATCCGTTTTGCAAATCGGAGCAAGCACGGTCTAATGCGGCAAAAGAGGCGTCGCCGGCATCGCGTGTCGATTTGCCCAACTCTACCCGCACATTATCGTCTATGCAATTAATAATATGTGCTTTACGTCCATGTGCTTCTTTTGTTGAACGAATATGGTTAAAGCTGAGGTTGTTAATATTTAGTGCCTTGCGATGGTAAGCGGCAACTTTTGGCGATCCGTAAACAATGGGTGTACACATTTCCAGAATTCGTGGGTCGAGAAGAGTTTTCATAATTACTTCGTAGCCAATTCCGTTTATATCGCCGTGCGAAATACCAACCCGTATTGTATTTTGATGTATCATTTTGTTTTAATTTCAGGTAAAAGTAATGAGGTGCAAAGTTAATTTTTTTAATCAATTTTTTTCAAAAAGTTATAAAGCAACCGCGTTCCAAAACCTGTTCCTCCCTCCGGGCGGTAATTGTCCTTTTCAAAAAGAAACGAAACCCCTGCTGCATCGAGATGAATCCAATTGTAATTGGTAAAATGTTCGAGAAACTTTCCGGCAATTGTTGTTTGTCCTTCACGACTTCCCAAATTATTTAAATCGGCAATTTTCGATTTTAATGGTTTTGCAAACTCCTCCCATAGCGGAACCTCTATAATTCTTTCGAAAGTTTCGTCTCCGGTCAGCTTAATTTTTTCAATGTATTTTTCCGAATTTCCCATTCCAACAATGGCATGGCTACTTGCAATCGACACTGCCGATCCGGTAAGCGTGGCAATGTCGATAACCAATTCGGGTGAGTATTTTTTAGCATACGAAAGGGCATCGGCTAAAATCATGCGTCCTTCGGCATCGGTATTCATAATTTCAACCGTTGTTCCGTCGAACATGGTAATTATATCGCCCGGTGCATAGGCATTTCCATCGGGGCGGTTATCGGTTGCAGGAATTAACCCAACAACATGTACCGGCAAATTATTTTTAGCAACGGCGTAAAGTGTAGCGGCAACAACAGCTGCGCCTGCCATGTCACTTTTCATAAAATCCATCGATTTGGCAGTGGGTTTTAAACTTAATCCTCCGGTATCGAATACCACACCTTTACCAACTAAAACAACCGGTTTTTTATTCGTTGCATTTTGGGGTTTCCACTCTAAAATATTAAATGTTGGCGGGTCAATGCTCCCTTTGTTAACGGCAAGCAGCCCCCCCATTTTCAGTGTTTCAATTTTTTGTTTGTTGAATACTTCAAGCGAAAATCCTGCCTCTTTTGCCATTCGTTCAATCTCGGTAGAGAATTGCGTGGCCGTTAAGTAGGAGAGGGGTTCGTTTACCAGATTTCTGGCATAGAAAACCGCTTCGGTAAGCGTAAGTAACTCTTTTATTTTATTGTCTGATATTTCCCCGTCAAGAACTTTTATTTCGTCGAGCAAATACTCCTCCTTCTCTTTTTTATACTTGTCGAAAGTGTAACAGGCAAGCAACAATCCCTCTATAAAAGCGGGGAGGAAATTAGAGTCACTCAAATTTTTTATTTGAATGGTTTTAATCTTGTCGGCTTTTAAAACATCGAACAGTTTAGCTCCGGCAACTCTGGCTGCTTCAATTTGTAAATGCTCCTCTTTGCCATCTTCTATTTTCCCAAAAAACAAAATGTTGGGATATTTATTTAGCGTGCAGATATCGTCGTTCTCCAGTTTCTTTTTTATATATCCCGATTCGTTGCTGCTTAACGATGCAAGCGTAAGTTGTTCCGAATTGGTAAAAAGTGTTGCCAAAGAGGTGTTATCTGTTAAATCTGTTATTTTTGAAATTTGTGTATGCATAATTTATTTTTTTGCTAAAATAATATATTAATATTGTTTGCGGAAAATTATAAAACTTTTGGGAAGAGATAGATAAGTTATGAAAATTGATGCAATTTTTAACAAAGCGGCAAATTTGGAACAGCTGACACTTGAAGAAGGAATGTTTCTGTACGAAACAGCTCCCACAAACGAATTGATGCTGGTTGCCAACGAATGCCGGAAAAAGCAAGTTCCCGGAGGGAAAGTGGGATGGATAATCGACCGGAACATTAACATTACAAATGTATGTGTCTCGGGTTGCAAGTTTTGTAATTTTCATTGTAAAATAAACGACGATGTTCAATACATTACAACTCTTGAAGAGTATTGCAAGAAAATTGACGAGCTTTTTGCTGTTGGTGGACGACAGATTTTGGCACAGGGAGGAATGCACCCCGAGCTGGGTCTCGACTTTTATACTCAACTTTTTTCCGATTTAAAACAACGTTACCCCGATTTAAAGATTCATGCACTTGGGCCACCGGAGGTTGCATTTTTAGCAAAAAAAGCGAGGAAGAGTTTTCGTGAAGTTTTGGAGGAGCTGGTTAAAGCCGGACTTGAAAGTTTACCGGGTGCCGGCGCCGAAATTCTTTCGGAACGAGTACGAAGAAAAATTTCGCCGGGAAAATGCAGCGCCCACGACTGGCTCGATGTGATGCGGGAAGCTCATAAAATGAATTTGGTAACATCGGCAACCATGATGTTTGGACACATTGAAACAAAACAGGAGAGGTTGCAACATTTAATCTCGATACGAGAGGTTCAAGGCGAAAAACATACAGGTAATCATGGTTTTGTAACGTTCGTTCCCTGGCCGTTTATGGATGAGGGGACGGTTCTTCGCGACGAGGGGATTAAAAATAATTCGACAGCAAACGACTATTTGCGGCTAATTGCAATGAGCCGAATAATGCTGAACAATGTTAAAAACATTCAGGCTTCGTGGTTAACCGTGGGGGCTACAACCGGCCAGCTTTGTTTGCACGGTGGTGCTAACGATTTTGGTTCAATAATGATGGAAGAGAATGTTGTTTCGGCGGCAGGAGCGGCCTATAACCTCGATACCGACGGAATTCAACAGGCAATTCGCGATGCCGGTTTCGAACCACGCTATCGGAATCAGGCGTACGAAGATGATATTTTGGCAACCTTTTAAGTACTGTTTTTTTACATTCGAATATTTTTTTGAAAAAAATTTTTTCTTTTCAGAAAAGAAACTATTTTTGCATCGCTTTTGAAAAAGCAAACGTTCTTATAACAAGTTGAAATTTCTTAGTAGCTCAGTTGGTTAGAGCGGTCCCGATGTCCATCGGGATTAATCCGTAGGTCGAAAGACGATTAATTAACTGGGAGAAAGAGAAAAAAGAGATATTCCCTAGTAGCTCAGTTGGTTAGAGCGGCGGACTGTTAATCCGTAGGTCGTAGGTTCAAGTCCTACCTGGGGAGCAAAAAAGGTTGGCAATTTTGTCAACCTTTTTTTGTTTCTTTAGGCTATGTTTTTCATATACATTTTATACTCTGAATTTGCTGACAAATATTATGTTGGACAAACTGATGATGTTGAAAGGAGGTTGTTGGAACATAACGAACTTTCCAAAAATTCATTTACATCGAAATATCGCCCTTGGTTTTTAATGGCAAAATTTGCAGTTGGAAATTCGAGGGGAGTGGCTTTACGAATTGAAAAGCACATTAAAAATCAAAAAAGCAGAAAATACCTTGAGCAAATAATTGAAAGAAAATCTATTCAAAAACTAATTGAAAAATATAGCTCAGTTGGTTAGAGCGGTCCCGATGGACTTCTTTATTATATCCTTTGGATTAAGATGTTGTATAAACTGATGAAGGTCGCATAATTATAAGTTTTTATAATGATTTCGTATAATCACCTTTCTCAGCAATAATATTTCTAACACCTCCGATTGGGTTTAGTACATCGCCTTTATACCTTGGGATTAAGTGTATATGAACATGGTTTATAGTTTGGCCAGCCGCTTCATTAACATTAACGCCAACATTATAGCCATCTGGACTATACAATTCGTCTATCAACTTCTTTAATTTATTGGTGATAATTGTCAAAGATATTTGTTCTTCCAAACTTAGATCAAAATAACTAGCTTTATGCGATTTGGTAATAATAAGTGCATGTCCTTTTGAAACTGGAAATCTATCCCATACTGCATATGCCAATGCTGACTCCAGAATAATTTCATTTGCTTGGGCACAAAAAACACAATCCTTGCTTTTATCTGACACTAAATTAAAATGTTGATACTCATAAATCTCACAAGAATCACTTTGGTAGATACTTTTATAAGGTAATTTTACATTTGTTTGAAAAGTAGGTTTCTTATGTACGTAATGCATTCTAAAACCTTCCTTTTTAATGTCTCGACGTACAACAAAATAAGCCTTACCCCCAAGTTTTAACAGTCTGGAAATATCCAATAAAACATCAGTTTGTTCAATAGGCTGAATCACATTTAAAACATAAATACAAGAAATCGTATCAAAAGCCCCATCTGGTATTTCTTTAAAATATACTCAAACTGATTAGCTTTTCGGGAAAACACGAGACTGAGTTATTAAACAATTGATTGTTAATTACTTAATGTGTTTTTACTTGTATTTCAATAAGTAGTTTTATATCTTTAAAGTATTGAATTA
>WGCT01000406.1 GCA_015493625.1 Draconibacterium sp.
GATAAAAACGCCATAACTAATTGCTACCTCTTTTATGGCTGGAGTAACAACCTGATTGCCGTTCATTACCGCTTCGCTGCCTGCCTGCAAAACTATTTTTAGCTCCGAAAAATTAACACCACCCAACAGCAATCCGATTGGAGGCATTAAAACATCTTTTACAAACGATGTTACAATGGCTTTAAAAGCCCCTGCAATAATTACGGCTACTGCCAAATCGAGCACATTTCCTTTTAGAATAAATGCTTTGAAGTCTTTCATTAAT
This sequence comes from Draconibacterium sp., assembly GCA_015493625.1. Lineage (GTDB taxonomy): Bacteria > Bacteroidota > Bacteroidia > Bacteroidales > Prolixibacteraceae > Draconibacterium. Next base: position 266 of record WGCT01000406.1, read on the forward strand.
TTCATAACAATTTAAATTTGATTAATAATTGTATCCGATTAAATCAACTTTAAAAAGTTAATTTATCGAATTTTAATTCGGTATTACAGCAGTTGTTAAAAAATAGTTTCAAACAACAATTTAAATTTTAAAGCTCAAAAGATACAATAATTTTTAATAATTGGAAAATAACACCTTGAAGCACAGTGTAAATATTCTCAAACTAATTAGTGAAAAGGGTTGAATGAGTATCGCAGCTATTTTTAATTTATACTTGCAAACATTAAGCTTACAACTTATCGGTAAGTTTCTGAAACAGAGACCACAATACAATACCTGCGCTAACAGAGATATTAAATGAATGTTTCGTACCAAATTGGGGGATTTCAATACTGCCATCGCAAATATCAACAACGGTCTGTTTCACTCCTTTTACTTCGTTTCCAAAAACCACAGCTGTTTTTTTATTTTTCGACGGGCTGAAATCGGGTAATAAAATACTGTTCTCCACTTGCTCTATTGCGTAAACTTTATACCCCTCGTTTTTTAATTTTTCAACTGCACCTTCCGTTTCGGAAACATATTCCCACTCTACCGATTTTTCGGCATCGAGAGCTGTTTTATGAATATCTTTATTAGGAGGTGTAGCCGTAATTCCACAGAGAAAAATCTTTTTTATCAACAGCGCATCCGATGTTCGAAAAACCGACCCGATATTGTTGCAACTCCGAATATTATCTAATACCACAACCAGCGGCGTTTTTTCCGCCTTTTTAAATTCGCTTACCGAAATTCGGTTAAGTTCACGGTTTCTTAGTTTTCGCATAGTTTTTTTTGCTGTTTCTTTTTTTCTGTCTTTTAAAATTACTCTACCTCTGCTCTTCGAATTGGCATTGTCATACAACGGGCCCCGCCACCACCACGTGCCAATTCCGATCCTGCAATTTGCACCACACACTTTTTAACGTTTTCTAAAGCAACTTTCCCGGCAATTACATCTACAGCATCAATCACGTCAAAGCCTTTGTTGTTCAACGCTTCAACGGTATGGCTGTTTCGTTCGTAACCAATTATTTTACCCGGTGCAAATGCAAAAAAGTTTGCACCACTGTGCCACTGCTCGCGCTCCTGAATCCACAAATCGTTATCGCCACCGCACTTTATTGGTTCCAAATTCATTCCCAGATTTTTTAATGCTGCCGGAATATTGGCCACCTCTTCGATACGAGTAACTCTTCTGTTTTCAATTTTTATATGAATGGTACGCAACCGGTTCATTTTATAAATTACAGGCTCGTAAACCATGCAGGCATCGCTGTTTAAAAACGTGAAAACCATATCGAGATGAATAAACGACTCGGGAGTTGACGGTAGCTCCTGAACAATAATGTGGTGTGGTTCGGTTTTCATTTGTTTAATGCTGTCGATAATAAAATCGATTCCCTGAGTACTGGTTCTTACTCCGGTTCCTATAACGAAAATATCTTCGCGGGCTACCTGAAAATCGCCACCTTCGAGTGTAGAGTTTATATTATTTACTAGACCATTTTCAGAACGTCCGGGGTTTAGTGTAATGGTTTCCAGGTCGGGGTGCGAATTAAAAATTGCCTCCATAATTATCGATTCGCGTTCGCGAACCGGATTTGCCATTTTCCCAATTAACATCCTGTCGTTCATTCCCATTGCCGAGTCGCGTGTAAAAAACAGGTTGTGCAACGGACGCATTAAAAAACGCTCGCCCGACAGATAGTTTGTTAAATTATTTTTTTCGAGAACAACGCCTTCAACCAAAAAATTAGTTAACTGCCCGGGCGGGTTTTGCATCAACTCGTTTTCGTAACCGGGAATTCCCTCTTTTGCACAAATCTCTTTCAGTAAATTAAATTTTACATTTTCTTCTTTTAAAATTGCGGTTAATAAATCTTTTACCTTAAAAACCCGGGTTACTTTTTCAAGTACTCCGGCGAGTTGTGCATACTCTTTCGATGCTATCGACAGGTTTAGAATATCGCTGTATAAAGCACGTTCAGCGTTTTCTGGAGTCATATTTTCAACCTCCGAACCGGGCGTATGAATAATCACTCCTTCAAGTTTCCCTATTTCAGAATTTATTTTTGTTCTCATTTTTATCTTTCTGAATAATAATTCTTACTGTTCAAAGATATAAACTTTACAGCTCAATTATTGAAAAATAGATTATTCATTCTACTTTTGACCCTATATTTTAGACCATTGAAACGACCATTTTTCATATTACTTTTTTCTATTCTTCTTGGAGGATTAAGTGCACAAGAAAACGATACTCTTAATTTTCAGATTGGAATAATTACCGGTACCGACACCATTATTCACCGAAATATTAAAGAGGTGGTTGTATTACCACAACGAAAGTTTAAAAATAAACGCCAAATGCGTCGTTATTCAAGACTGGTACAGCGCATAAAAAAAGTTTATCCGCTTGCTGTTGAAGCAAGAGATTTACTGAATAAGTATGAGCCGGAATACAATGCAATGGAAAGTAAACGCGATCGCAGAAAATTAATGAAGAACCTTGAAAAAGAGCTGCTTGCACAGCATAAAGAGGAATTAAAAAAGTGGTCGCTAACCGACGGTAGAATTCTTCTAAAACTGATAAACAGAGAAACCGAACGAACGCCATATAGTTTAATAAAAGACTTTAGAGGTAGTTTTAGTGCTGTGTTCTGGCAGGGAATTGCACGCATTTTTAGCAATAATTTAAAAGCCGGCTACGACCCCGACGAAGAAGACTGGATGATTGAGGAGATTGTTTCGTTAATTGAGCAGGGATATTTATAACAATACTTCGTTAAATTTTTGTTTCTCGCAAAGTCGCAAAGATCTGATTTTTAACAAATTATGACAATCTCCGTGCGCCTTGTAACTCTCTGTTTATGAGATTTTTATAAAAATGTGCCGAACCATTATAAACCATTGGCTACAAAAAATGAGACCTCCCCGAAAAGTGCAATTATAAACTCCCGCGAAGGTCTCATTAATCTGACAATCAGGCACATTATACCAGACCTTGTGCCATCATCGAATTGGCCACTTTTACAAAACCGGCAATGTTTGCACCCTTAACATAGTTGGTGTATCCGTCGGTATCTTTTCCGTAATCGACACACATTTTATGAATGTTTACCATAATAGAGTGCAATTTGGTATCCACTTCTTCGCGGCTCCAGGCAAGTCGCATACTATTTTGAGTCATCTCGAGCCCCGACACGGCAACGCCACCGGCATTTGCAGCTTTCCCCGGTCCGTAAAGAATTTTTGATTCAAGAAAATGGTGAACTGCATCAAAATCGCTCGGCATATTTGCTCCCTCGGTAACAACAAAACAACCGTTTGCCACCAACGCTTTTGCGTCGTCGCCGTTAATCTCGTTTTGAGTGGCACACGGAAGTGCAACATCGCATTTCACACTCCACGGGCGTTGCTTATCTAAATACTGAACACCATATTTTTCAGCATATTCACGTATTCTTCCCCTGAAAATATTTTTCAGTTCCATAATATAGGCAAGTTTGTCGGCATCAATTCCATCGGGGTCGTAAATCGAACCACTCGAGTCGGACATTGTAACCACCTTGCCTCCCAGTTGAATTACTTTTTCGGCGGCAAATTGCGCCACATTTCCCGACCCCGAGATAGCAACAACTTTATCTTTAAAACTATCGCCACGGGTTTTCAGCATCTCTTGTGCAAAATAGACCGTTCCATAACCTGTTGCTTCGGGTCTGATTAATGAACCACCCCACTCAATTCCTTTTCCGGTAAGCACGCCGGTAAACTCGTTACGCAGCCGTTTATATTGCCCGAATAAAAACCCGATTTCGCGCCCGCCAACACCAATATCGCCTGCCGGAACATCGGTGTATTGCCCAATATGCCTCGAAAGTTCGCTCATAAAACTTTGGCAAAAGCGCATTACTTCGTTGTCCGATTTATTTTTTGGGTCGAAGTCGGAACCACCTTTCCCGCCTCCCATTGGCAACGAAGTAAGACTATTTTTTAGTACTTGCTCAAACGCTAAAAATTTTAGAATACCCTGATTGACAGTAGGATGAAAGCGTAATCCTCCTTTGTAGGGGCCAATGGCACTGTTCATCTCAATCCGGTAACCACGGTTAATTTGAATGTTGCCCCGGTCGTCGGCCCAAGGCACACGAAACTGAATAATTCGCTCGGGTTCAACCATACGCTCCAAAATACGCGCATGAAGATAACGCGGATTGGCGAGTAAAAAATCGGCTAATGTTTCAACAACTTCTTCTACAGCCTGATGAAATTCGGGTTGCCCCGGATCTTTCGACTTTACATAGTTCATAAAGTCGGTGATAAAAGTTTTTGAGCTTCTTGTATTCATAATAATTAATTTTTATTTGCGCAGTTAAGTTACAAAAATAAAAGAATGATTCTCAAATAGTTATTCAACATATTTTCCTGAGGCTGAAAAATGAAACTATTATTTTTCACGAACAAAAAACATCAAATCAGAAGAACAAAAATATTTTTACTTCGAAAATATAAAACCAAATATTTTAACCTTATTTCGATGGATAAATGAAAATGCATTTTTATTCCATTTTATTATGAAAAGATGCTTATACATTGTTACCTGCTGGGA